>JAFTKT010000067.1 GCA_017453145.1 Clostridia bacterium | reverse complement strand
TGAATTGATTAGGCGTTTTTCCGAATACGCGTTTGAATTGCGTGAAGAAGGTTGCGTAATAATCATATCCAAGCATTTCGGATACGTTTTGCGGGAGGTGTCCTTTGCGAATAAGGGATAGAGCTAATTGCATCTTTTGATTTTGAATGTAATCGTGGATGGAAACGCTCATTTGCTGTTTGAATATCCGATAAAGAGAGGATTCGCTGATTCCCAACTGAAAAGCTAACGTTGAGGCCGTTATTTGCTGATTTAAATTAGCGTTTATAAATTGTATTGTTTCTTGTAAAATTTGATTGGAGGATTTTGGTGAAAGAAATGAATGTTTTTCTGTCGTTAAAAGCAGGTCTACAGCGATATTGATTTCAATAACTAAATCTTGAATCAAAGAAATGATTTTTGCGTCTTTATATTTCGTTTCTTGTCGACAAGTACTATCGATACGCTTCATAATTTGTTTTATTCGCGATTTATCAACGATTGCTTTCGGGATAATATGTTGATACAAATGCGTATTGGAAAAGGGATAAGACAAATCTAAATCGTGAAGAGTTGGAATAAAATTGGGGTTAAAATGTAGATTTAGGCGTTCACAAGGAGAGTTTGGAACGATCCGAGAAGAGTGGAACGACCAAGAGTTGATAATCAGAAAATCCCCCGGCTCGATTTGGTAAAGTTCGCCGTTTATCGAAAATTCGACTTTTCCCGACAATAGAAGCAGAACTTCAATATTGGAATGTGATTCTGCATGATAAATAGTGGAATTGTTCGGTTGACTTTTCAAGGAATGATTGTAAGTAATACCATTTTTGGGATTATGGTAACGATTATTGCTTTTCATAGTTTTATTATAATGAAAAGATTGTAACTTGTCAATGAATTTTTGATACATAATCATATTTAGCTATTAAATTATGGATATTTTGAAAGGCGAGGAGGTCAAATTAAGATTGATAGAAAATAATATTTAGATAGTATAAATTGCTATTTACAACTTTCGATAAATGTGGTATAATAAATTCGTGAATATAAAAAATAGGATGTAAAATGAATACAACTAACGAATTGATTTATTTGAAAAAAATATATGGGCGAGCGCGACGATTTTTCTTGCGTTACCGAGAATATAACGATAATGGAAATCATTACGCCCGAAAGTTATACGATTACATACGAGTTGGGGATTTAGAGGGGGAAGCGAATGTTATCGTTTTTTGGTTGGGCAGTAAAAGATATAAATGAGTTTTTTAAGTTGGGTTTACGAGGGAAGGAAAAGTGTAGCACTCGTTGCCACTTGGTAAAGCGAATGGTCGGGCATTTAGAGGTGAAACAGTATGATCAATGCAGAGCTTAATCACGATTTATTAGTAGCGAAAATGCAGCAAAAACTTGCGTATTTACCGTCTATGGATTACGCGGATTGGCGGAAAAAGATTAAAGAAAAATTTATAGAATTGACGGGCTTGGATGAAATCGAAAAGAATACTTGTCCTTTGAATTTACAAATTGAATGGGAGAAAGAAAAAGAAGGATTTAAGATTATCCGTTTTACGTTTGATAGTGAAGTAGGCGAAACCGTGCCTTGCTATCTCGTAATTCCTAACTTGGGTAAGGAAAAATATCCCGTAGCAATTACTTTACAAGGACATTCTACGGGGTTTCATCTTTCCATCGAGGAATATAAAGCGGGCGATGAAAAGTATCAAGAAAAAGGGCGCGGTGGGTTTGCTTTGCAGGCTGCTCGGAACGGATATATTGCTTTGGCGATTGAACAACGCGGTATGGGAGAACGAAAAACACATAGCGGAAATCGTCATCCAATGTATATGTGTCGTTATGCATCTCTTTTGGCTTTTGAAATCGGGCGAACGATTTTAGGCGAGAGAATGTGGGACGTACATAAAGCGATAGATGCGCTTGCCGCGTTTCCCGAATGCGATTTGGATAAAATTCTTATCACGGGTAATTCGGGCGGTGGAACAATGAGTTATTATGCGGCGTGCTATGACGAACGTATTAAATTGAGCGTTCCCAGTTGTTCTTTTTCGCCGTATAAAGAATCTATTTTAAGTATTGCTCATTGCCCATGTAATTATATTCCTTCTGCATACAAATGGTTTGAAATGCAAGATTTGGCATGCTTAATTGCGCCGAGAAATCTGGTTGTCGTAACGGGCAAAGAAGACGAGATTTTTCCTATCGATGCGGTTCGTCGTGGGTTTGAAACGGTTAGACAAATTTTTAAAGCGAACGGCGTCGAAGAAAATTGTTCGCTTGTGGAAACGTCCAAAGGGCATTGGTGGTGCGAAGATATCGTATGGAATGCAATCAACGAGCAAGCGCAAAAACTTGGGTGGAAATAAAAGAAGGAAAGGAGTGTTGGTATGAGTTATGCATTTTTAAGGTTTCCAGATTTTAGAAAAAAAGCCTTAACGTTGAGTTATGACGATGGTGTTGTGTTCGATCGGCGACTGATTGAAATTCTTGATGCATACGGTTTAAAATGTACTTTTAATCTTAATTCAAGTACTTACGGCAAGGGACGGCATCTTACAAAAGAAGAGGCGATTCAACTTTATAAAAATTCGGGACATGAAGTTGCAGCGCATGGTAGAAAACATTTTTCGCTTGCTGACATTCCTACGGTGCAAGCAACGTGGGAAATCTTATCGGATAGAAGAGAGCACGAAGAAACTTACGATTGTTTGGTGCGTGGCTTGGCTTATGCGAATGGTAGTTATAATGAACGAGTAGTAAATTTGTTAAAAACTTGTGATATTGTATACGCGAGAACAGTTCAATCGACGGAAAATTTTTCGATTCCCACCGATTGGCTTAGGTGGAACCCCACTTGTCATCATGATAATCCACGTTTGTTAGAACTAACAGATGCTTTTTTAGATAACACTCCTGCACGCAATTTTTGGAGAGAGGAACCTCGCCTTTTCTATTTATGGGGGCATAGTTATGAGTTTAGCGACAAAGATAATTGGTATATCATCGAAACTTTTGCTGAAAAAGTGGGTAACCGTGCGGATGTTTGGTATGCGACGAATATAGAGATATGCGACTACGTGAAAGCGTTTGACAGTCTTATATTCAGCGTGGACAGAAAAAGAGTGAAAAACCCTACGGGAACGGATTTATGGCTTTGCTTATACGGAAAAGAAGTGTTTGTTCCTGCAGGAAAAGAAGTACAAGTGGAAACAATATAATTGAAATAGAAGGGTTATGGAAAAATTTTTTAAGTATCAAAGAGAAAAAAAACAAAATCCGTATATCGGTTTTACGAGCTTTCAACATTTCAGAAACGACGAATTATATTCTGATTTAATCGTTCGCCCTGAAAACAATATGACGGAAACGGAGCACGTGGAATGTTATCCCGTTCCCGATTACGTGGAAGAAAAGGGCAGGGCGCAGGGGTATTATCCCGATTGCTCGGTAGTGTATATCCGTATTTTATGGAAAGAATTTGAGCCGAAAGAGTACGAATATAATTACGCGTTTATTGAAGATATTTTAGATAAAGCGCAAAAAAACAACCAAACGGTAATGTTCCGTTTGCTGCAACATAGCACGCGAGAGAGCGACGACGTGCCCGACTGGTTGAAAACAAAAATCAGTTGTCCCGCTCGTCCCAAAGGAAAGCGTGTAAAGGATTGTCCGTCTGACCCGAAGTTTTTGGAATATTTCGGACGGGCAGTGCGTGCATTTGGCGAGCGGTTTGATAGCAATCCTACGCTTGCGTTCGTTGATGTTTCACTTCCCGGCGCTTGGGGGGAAGGGAGCCACGTGGATTTATTCACAAACGAACAACTTGAAAAATTCGTGGATATTTATACGGACGTATTCAAAAATACGTTGTTGATAGGTCAAACCTGTATTCCTTGGCTTGTAAAAAACTCCAACGAAAAGACTTCTATGGGCTGGCGCGCGGATTGTATCGGTAAGCCGAATTTAACGTATGAAATGTTACCCCTGAAAGCAGAGAAGATGGGGATACTTGGAAAAAGGGGCACGTATCGTTCGAGGCGTACTGGTGGCTCGGCGAGTGGAAAAGGCAAGGCTGGGATTTAGATAAGATTATAGACGCTCTGTTTTCTTGGCACGTAAGCACGTTTAACGCAAAATCTTTGCCTATCCCTTGGGAATGGAAAGACAAAATCGACGAATGGATAGCCAAAATGGGTTATCATTTCGTTATCGACGAAGTGGAAACGGCAGAGAGCGTAAAACGTGGCGATAAATTATCCGTAAGGCTTGTTATCGACAACGTGGGCGTTGCGCCGATTTATAAGCGTTTACCGCTTTATATTCGTTTGAAAATGCCGATTGCGATAAAATGTTTGAAACGGACGTGGATATACGACAATGGTTGCCGGGAAGCATAATGAAAAACTTGAAATTCTTTTGCCTTGCGATATAAAAAGCGGAGAATATGAATTGCAAATTGGTATCGGGGGAAAAGATTTACCGAGTGTGGTGTTTGCGACGAACGCTACGCAAGACGGCGAATATTCCGTATTAGCGAAAGTGGAGCTATATGATTTATAACGTAAAAGACTTTGGGACAGTTGCCGACGGAGAAACTTTGAACACGAAAGCCGTATAAAAAGTTGTGGACGAATGTAGTGCAAACGTTGGCAGTATTGTACGTTTTGATAAGGACAGGTACGTGTCAAGTACCGTTTTCTTCTCTCTAACGTAACGATAGAAAGCCCTGACGCTACGGAAATTTCGGGTATGGAAATATTTATTAAGGAAAGAAAAAAAATGGAGAAAGGATATTTGTGTGTAATGCTCGATTGTTCGAGAAATGCAGTAATGAGCGTGGAAGGCGTCAAGTCTTTTATTGATAAGATTTCTGCGATGGGATATAATGCATTACAACTATATACAGAAGATACGTATGAAATTACGGAAGAACCTTTATTTGGATATATGCGTGGGCGATATACGAAAGCGGAGCTAAAAGAAATTGATGCTTACTGTAAAACTCGTAATATGGAACTTATTCCCTGTATCCAAACGCTTGGGCATCTTGACCAGTTGTTTCCGTGGAAACGCTTTCAGCGGATTCAAGATATTTACAATATTTTGTTCGTGGGCGAGGAAGAAACGTACGAGTTAATCGAGAATATGTTCGCGACCTGCGCCGAATGTTTTACTTCTCGTCATATCAATATCGGTATGGACGAGGCACATATGCTCGGGCTTGGCAGATATTTAGATAAGCACGGTTATCACACGCGTGCGGAAATTTTGTTGGGACATTTGAACAGGGTTTGCGCGATTGCGAAAAAATACGGTTTTACGCCGATGATGTGGTCGGATATGTTTTTCAAGCTGGGCACGGCTTTGGGACATTATAGCGAGGACTGTGAGGTTTCGCGCGAGGCGATTGAGAAAGTGCCCGAAAATATAGAGCTTGTCTACTGGGATTATTCTCCGACGGAAAAAGAGCATTACACGAAAATTATAGAAAAACACAAGAAATTCGGGCGCAATATCTGGTTTGCGGGGTGCGCGAAATCGGGGCGCGATTTCCATTCGCCCAACGAATTGTTTATGCGCGCGCTTGCCGCCTCTCTTCCCGCTTGCAAGGAAACGGGCTTGCGTAACGTGCTGATTACAGTTTGGGGGGATTACGGCAACGAATGTCCGACCTCTGCGATTTTACCCACGTTGGCGTTCGCCGCGGCGGCGTATCACGGCAAAGCGGATTATAAAGAGCTTTTCGGGCGGGTTGTCGGCGAAAGCTTTGACGATTTTATGCTGATGGATATGAAAATGCCCGCGGACTTCCCCAAGGCAACGGAGTTTTCTAACGGCGCGAAAACAATGCTGTACAGCGATTTGTTTTTAGGCAGATACGACAGTATGGTATACGGCGACGGTGCGGAGAAAAAGGAGTTTGCGAAAAAGGCGATGGAGTTTGCCGCAGCGGGAAAGCGCTCGAAAAGGTACGGCTATTTGTTCGGGTTCTACGAGAAGCTTTGTGAAATTCTCGCGATTAAATACGATTTAGGATATTTCACCCGCTTGCATTATCAAAAAGGTGATAAAGAGGCTCTGAAACAGCTGTTGCCCGATTATCAAAAGCTTTTGCCGCTGTTTGAAGAATTTATCGAAAGCGCGCGCACGGTATGGTATAAGGAAAACAAGCCGCACGGCTTTGATGTCGTCGAACTTCGCTTGGGCGGGGCTCTGCAAAGAGTGAAAAGTTGCGCAAAGCGGCTTGCGGACTATCTCGACGGCAAAACGCAAAACGTTCCCGAGCTGGAAGAACGGCTCGTGGAATACGAGGGCGATACGCTCCTCAACCACCAAATGACGGACGTTGGCAATTACCCGTTTATTGCAACGGTAAACAGATATTAAAGGAAAGAGAAAATGACGGTGAAAAGATTAAGCGGCTTGGATTTCGTACAGCCCCCGCGCGTGAATGCGGAAAAATTGCAATCGATTATCGACGGCTTGGGCGAGGCGGGCGGCGAGCTTGTGTTCGCCAGAGGCAGATATAAATTTTCGACGGTGTTTTTAAGGAGTAATTTGACGTTCACATTCGAGGAGGGCGCGGAAGTGTACGGGAGCGGTCATTTCGACGATTTTGAGTCGGACGAGGAAGTGGATTATCCGCTTTATCAGGACGCTTCGCACAGTTTTTTCAACTGCTCGCTGTTCGTGGGTAAGGATTTGGAAAACGTTACGTTTCGCGGCAACGGAAAAATCGATATGCAATCGGTGTGGGACGGGGCGTATAAGCGGAAAATATCGAGTAGAGGCGCAAAGCCTTTGGCTTTCAAAAATTGCAAGAATTTGAAATTCGACGGTTTTACGATTGTGAATGCCACCGACCTCGCCTTGTATTTTGCAGGTTGTGAAAAGGTCGAGGTGGCAAATTTGAAACTCCGCGTACATATCGACGGCATTTCGCCCGACAATTCCAAAAACGTATATATCCACGATTGCGACGTGGAATCGGGCGACGACGCGATTGTTTTGAAATCTTCGTACACGCTCAATCGCTTGGACTATTGTAAGGACGTGCGTATCGAACGCTGTAAACTGAAAAGCCGTTGCAACGCGTTCAAGCTGGGCACGGAAACGAACGGCGGATTTTACAATATTACCTTACAAGATTGCGAAATTTACGAAACGCGAATGGCGGGAATCGCGCTCGAAAGCGTAGACGGCGCGATTTTGGACGGGATTGCCGTTAAAAATATAAAAATGACGAATGTCAGCACGCCGTTCTTCGTGCATTTGGGAAAACGACTACGCGGTCCGCAGGGTACGAAAATCGGCGCAATCAGAAATATTACGTTCGAGAATATCACGGCGACGGGTCCTTACGTTCCCTATAAAATCGTGGAGCAAAACTATACGAATTACCTGCTGAACAATGACGTACACGACCCGAAAGTGTTCGGCGGCGGCGCGGGGTATCAAGCGAACGAGCCGACGGAGGAATGGCAAATCGCGTCTACCGTCTGCGGCTTACAAAATTATCCGTTGGAAAATATTTCGTTTGAAAACGTATCGCTTACGTTAGAGGGCGGCGTAAGGGAATACAATCGGGAAGTGCCCGAGGAGGCGCAATCGTACCCCGAGGTATACGTATACGGACGAATTTTACCCGCAAAGGGCGTATATTTTCGACATATAAAAGGCTTGACAATCAAAAATTTTAACGTGGAAACCTATCGCGCGGATGAAAGAGAAACGTTTGTGTTCGACGACGTTACGGGATTGGAATATAAAAAATTTGCAAAAGGAGAACAAAGATGAAAAACAATTTAACTTTCAGTCAAAGACGCATACAAAAGAATTTGTTTTTGACGGTCATGCTGGCGATACCCGTTATACACTTTTTCGTGTTCTGGCTGTACCTTAATATCAACTCTTTCGTGCTTGCGTTCCAAAACGCGAAAGGGGATTTCGTAGGCTGGGCAAATTTTCAATGGTTTTGGGAAAATCTCACCTCCGACAGACCTGCGTTGGATATGGGAATAGCCATAAAAAACACGGTGATTTTCTGGCTGTTTGGAACGTTTGTCGAAGGCCCGATTGCCATTGCCATTTCCTACTTCGTGTATAAACGGATTAGAGGGTATAACGCATTTAGAGTAATTACGTATTTGCCGTGTATTATCGGCTCGATGGTTATGGTTGCGGTGTACAAATCGTTTATCCGTTCGGAAGGTCCGTTGGATATAATCGTGCAAACGCTCGGCGGCGAGCCTATTCCGAAATTCCTATACGATTCCCGTTACGCGTTGGGCGCGACGCTCGTATACAACCTGTGGAACGGATTCGGTACGTCGATTATCCTGTATTCGGGCGCGATGGAGCGAATCCCCAAAGAGGTGGTGGAATACGCGTATCTCGACGGCGTAACGCCGTGGAAAGAGGTCGTACATATCACGTTTCCGTTGATTTGGCCCACGTGGTCTATGATGTTCATTTTGAGCGTCGGCGACATCTTTACGGCGGGCGGACCGACGCTGTTGCTGACGGGCGGCAATTACGAAACGATGACGATTTCGTTCGCTATGTTCCAGCAGGTATATTTCTACGACCAGGTTACCCGCGCGGCGGCAATCGGTTCGATTTTCACGCTTATCGGCGTACCGCTTGTATTGTTCAGCCGTTGGCTTTTGAGCAAAATTCGTACGACGGAGGAATATTAAGATGAAAAAATCGGTTGAAATTATCAATAAACGTACGGGCGGCACGAGAATTTTCTTCGGAGTGGTTTGCGGTATATTGATTGTATATTGTGCAATGCTGATTTATCCTTTCTTGTGGATGTTTCAGCAGTCGCTCAAAGGTCAGTTCGAATATTTCGTTGCAGGGCCATTTGAGTTCGCGGCAGACCCTCAATGGAATAACTATATCCGCGTGTTCGAATCTATCACGGTGCGTGCAAAGGGCAAGCAAGTAGGCTTTTTGATGATGCTGTTTAACAGTATCTGGCAGACGGTAGGACCTACGGCAATCGGTATGTTCTTTTCCTGTATCGTGGCGTATTGTCTTTCCAAATATACGTTCGGCGTGCGCAATTTTATGTACGCGGTGATTATCTTTATGATGGTGTATCCCTCGATGGGTACGGGCGGCGCGGCGTACAAACAAGCGCAGGATTTGGGTATTTTCGATTCTCCCTTGATGATGGTAAAATCTATGGGCGGTTATTCGGGAATGGGTTTCTTCGTACTGTATTCCTTCTTCTCGACGCTCCCTTGGGATTACGCGGACGCGGCGTTTATAGACGGGGCGAACGATTATCAAGTATTCTTTAAAATTATGCTGCCTATGGCGATGGGTCCGATTATGGCAATGTCGATTGTTTCGGCAATCGGCGGGTGGAACGGGTATATGGGAAATCTTCTGTATTATCCTTCGTATCCTATGTTGACGGCAGGCTTGTATCTGTACGAAAGTAATATGGTGCGCGCGGTGGATTACCCGCTGTACTTCACAGGCGTTATTATCACGATGTTGCCCGTTATAGCGCTGTTCATTGTTTTCCAAGACAGCATTATGAAGAACGTTTCGGTAGGCGGCTTGAAAGGCTAAAAAATAAAAAAAGGAAAAAATTTATTAAAGGAGAAAAATAAAGATGAAAAAAAGTAAAGTAGGCGTAGTAGCCTTGAGCGCAGTAATGGCGGTGAGCTGTTTTGCGGGTTGTAAGCAGGAAGAGGTGGCAAACGACGACAAGACGTTGCAAATCTACTGTATCGAGGCGGGATACGGCGTAGACTGGCTGTATGCGGTTGCCGACGCGTTTAAAGCGGAGTTCCCCGAATACACGGTGGCAATCGAAACGGAGCAGGGTGTACAACGTGTGGGGAAGATGCTTACTTCGGGTCCAGAACATACCACGCACGACTTGCTGTTTGCTGGGGAGAAATTGCAGAAGTTGCAAGCGTCTGGCGCGAACGCGCTGGCGGGGTACGATTGCGTCATGGAAAATCTGACGGATATGTACAACACGAAAATTCCGGGCGAGAACAAGACGCTTAAAGAAAAGGTGAACGAATATATGCTCAAACCGTACGTTGTTGAGGAAGAAAAGGAAGAGGGCGTATGGGAAGAAAACTATTATACGTACGTTTGGTCTGTCAGTGCGATGGGTATCGTATACAACCAAACGATGTTCGCGGAAAAATCGTTGGAAGTACCCCGTACGACGGAGGAGTTGTACGACGTATGCGACGTATTGAAAACGGACGTCGCGCCGATGATAGGTTCGTTTAACACTGCTTATTTGGGCTCGGTAGCGACTTCTTGGTGGGCGCAGTACGAAGGAAGAGAAAATTACGAAAGACATTGGAACCCTACCGCTTTAAGCGATTACGACACCGTTTCCCAAAAGGGTAAGCTGTATCAACTGCAAATCCAAAATCAGCTATATAAAACGGAGTATAGCCGCCTGCATACGGGTACGCTGGATTTGAACTATACGGAATCGCAGGCGAAATTCATTGCGCGCGAAGCGGCGATGCTGTTCTGCGGCGACTGGTTTGAAAACGAAATGAAAGACATTATTGCGCAAAATGAGGCGCTGGGCAATCACGACAAGTACGCTATGATGCAAACACCGATTAACAGCGCAATAGTGGAAAAACTTTCTTTCTGGAATAAAACGGACGATTATTCGGCAATTTTCCAAGAGGCGAGAGTGTCGGGCGACGCGGCGAAACTGCAAATCCTCAAAGACGCAGACGCGAAACTGTTGCAAATCATCGATTACGTAGACGGCAAAACGACGGAAAAGCCCTCGTTCGCAACCGACGCCGACGTGGCGAAAGTGCGTGAGGCAAGACACGTAGTAATTTCCCACGGCGGCGGACATCAGGCTACGATTCCTGTGTACGCGACGGCAAAGGAGGCTGCGAAGAAATTCCTTTTGTATCTCGCTTCGGACCGAGCGCAAAAAATCGTAATAGAAAAGAGCTCGGGGCTTGTAATGCCCTATGGCTACGACCCCCGTCAGGATAACGATACGGTGAGCAATTTCGCAAACAGCACGTTCGACATTATTCAAAATGCGGTTTTTTGTTCGCACAGAGACGCAACGCGCGGCGGTTGGTTAATCGGTCTTCCCGGAATCCGATTGAGCGCCCAACTATTCGCTTCCACCGGAAACGATTATAAAACGCCCGAATACATTTACGAGGATTCGATTATCTCGTTCGACGAATATCAAAGACTGTTATCCACGGCGGGAATTATATAAAAAATCGAGGAGGAAACTTTATTGAAGAAAATCAAAGCTTTTATCAGCATAGCGTTTAGTGCGATTACGTTGTTCTCGGCGGCGGCGTGCGAGGGAACGACCTCGTCGTCCACGCCGACGGGTGCGGTGGATTATGACGTTTGGGGCAAGGAAGGACATGTAAAGGTGTTTGCCGACAGAGAGTACGACGCAAGTTTCCGTCGCGCGCTCGCGATTGACGTCGGCGCTTGTAAAAACGAATACGAGGCGGCGCAAATCGTACTGACGGCGAACAAGGGCAACGTGGGCGCGTATACGCTTGAAATTTCCGATTTAACGTCGGATAGCGGCGATACGTTCTCCAAAGAGAATATTTCCGTGTACAACCAAAAATACGTAAATATTAATTCGCTTACGTATGAAAACAATTACGGCTTGGGCTGGTATCCCGACGCGCTGTTGCCGTTTGAAAAAGCGGTCGAATACGGCGAAAACAAGGTGAAAGAGGGGAACAACCAAGGTATTTATATCGAGGCGTACGTTCCCGAGGATACGAAAGCGGGCGTATACAGAGGCAATTTCACGCTGACGGTGGACGGCGAAAGACATGACGTGCCCGCGCAAATTGAGGTATACGATTACACCGTGACTTCGGCGAATCACCTTGCCTCGTTGTTCGCGACGCACTTTGAAAGAATGGTGGTAGGCGAAAAGAACGCTACGGTGGCAATGCAGGAAAAATACTTTGAAACGTTTATGGAGTTTCGCGTTAATCCCGGTTTAAAAGGCGACAGGCCTTCGAAAGAATGGATAGACAATATCCGCCTGTATTGCAATCCCGAAAAAACGCCGCTCACCTCGACGTTGGGCACAATCGGTATCACCGTCGATAAATCGGGCACGGGCGTCAACGTAGATAAATTTAGAAAGCAGGTAATCGCGGTGGCGGCGGCGAGTATTGTAGACGGAATCGATTACGTAGATTTGCTCGACACCCGTTGCGGTTGGATAGACGAGCCGCATTTAAACGGCACGCACGATTTGGTAAACACGGCATTGGCGAGCTACAACGCGGCGCGCTCGAAAATGGCAGACGACATTCGTACGGGCGCGGTTGCGGGCGATATTAAAACGGCGGTAGCCGATTTAGTCGGCGTGGAAATGACTGACGCGGAATTTAACGAAAAGTTCGGCGCAATGCAACAGCAGCTAGCGGACTCCGCCGCAGGCATTTTAAACGTAATCACATCGCTCAAAGACACGCGTTTCACTGAGGACGTCGAATCCTTTTGCGTAACGCGTAGTGGCGTAATGAACGCGAAAGACAGAGAATATTACAAGGATTTGGAAGACAATCAATGGTGGTATTTCTGCGGTTCGGGTTCGGACGTGTTAAGCTACGGTATCGACGCGCCGCTGTTGGAAGCGAGAATGGTCGGCTGGGCTTCGTACGATTACGGCTATGTCGGCGACGTATTCTGGGAAACGGTTATGCACACCAAGCAGTCTTGGAACAGCGTCGGGCGCGTTAACGTAGAAACGGCGATTAACCCCTACGAGGACGCGTACCATTGTTCGAATGCACCCGGGGACGGCTTCTTGGTATATCCTGGCAAGCAGTATGGCATTTTTGGACCGGTTACCTGCGTTCGGTTGCACGCAATTCGCGACGGCAGAGAGGAATACGAAATGCTGTACGATTTACAGCAGAAATACGCGTCGAACGGCTATTCTCCCCGCGCGCTGTTAAACGTATTATTCAAGGACTTGTATAAGAATATCGAGCTGACGGCAAACGCAGACGACGTGTTCGTGCAATCGAGAAAAACTCTTATCGAGCTTTGTATGCTTGCCAATAAGGGCGTATTCGTCACTGATTACGAGGAAGTGGGCACGGAAGCGAAAATCACCGTGCGTTGCAACGGCGAAATGACGATTAGCAAGCTTGGCGGCGAGGAAAAAACGGCGTCGGAAAGCTACGAAACGACGGTTTCGCTTACGAACGCGAACAACATATTCCGTTTTGAATTGACGGACGGCACGAAATTTGCAATGTCGCTCGGCGGAAAGCAGCAGATTATCAAAACGCTGGAAAGCGCAAGCAATATGACGGTAATTTCGGGTGCGGAGCTTTCGGACAACACAATCGACGGCGTAAAAGGCGTTAAAGTGAAACTGACGGAGACGGAATTCGGCGATAGTACGGTAAGTATCCCCGTAGGCTCTACGGCGATTACCAAGAACCACACCTCGTTCTCCGTGCGCATCTACAACCCGAACGCGAAAAAGACGTACGTTTCGGTGTATTTGAGCGGTAGCGGCGGTATGGCTTTAGCTGGCGACGCGGTGTTGTATTCGGGCTGGAACACGGTACAAATCAACAAGCCGTCGGATATCAAGTGGAGCAACGTGAAAAAGCTGGATAGCGTACAACTGATATTCAGTTTGGGCGATAACGAGGTTAAAACCGATTACGACGGCTTGACAGTGGCGTATATTGCGGTGGAGGAATAAAGCTATGAAAAAATTAAAAAAAGTATTATCTTTATTGCTTTGCGGCGCGTTTTGTCTTTTGCCTATCGGTTGCGACAATACGAGAGACAGCTCGGATAGTAGCGGCGATAAGCCCGCGGAAACAGGCTCGTATATCCACCTCGAATCGTTCGACAGTTATAAAACAGTGAACAGAATCTGGTGCGGAACGAGTTTAGGCGACGCGTCGGTGGATAAAACGTACGTTTCGGAGGGCGACGCTTCCTTGAAAGTAATGGTGGCAGACCCCGAAACGAAAAAGGACGTATTTTCCACGACCACGCTGTACGTGCCTACCGAACGCGAGGAGGGCGACTATCACGACTTTTCGATGATAGACGAAGTTTCTTTGGACGTGTACGGCGTAGAGGGTACGGATATGTCGGTGCAAATAGCCGTCGTGCTCAAAGGCGCGTCGGTGGTTTCTGGTCCTGCGAAATCGTTTGAAGTCAAGGCGGGCGAGTGGACGAAAGTCAACTTCACCGTGAATAGAACGGTTACGGACGCGAGCATCGACGTGGCGAAAATCACGCATATTTCGATTTCGTGTAGCGGCACGAACGCGACGATGTGTTTGGATAATTTACAGTTGCACAGAGCGACGAGCGACTTCGTATCGGCGGTAGCGACGGTAGACGCGGGCGAGCTTTGCAACTTTGAAAAGGCGTACCAAAGCTTTGCGGTTACAGGCTCGATTATCGAGGGCAAGGCGTTGGGACTGTCGATTATCAGCGACCCCGAATGGACGACGAGCGGCGTTCGCGCGCTGAAAGTCGTCGCGCCTGCGACGAACGCAAACAACTACTGGCAAATCGAGCTTTCCGAACAGCTTTTCAAGGCGTCTAACTTCAACGAATATACGACGGATAAATATATCGCGTACGATATTTACAAGCCGTTCGTGCGTTCGTGGTGGTTCACGACGAGAATCCGTTGCAATACTTCAAACGCGTACGACAACGTCAGCACGACCGTACCCGAGGGAATCGGTTGGCACACGGTATGTATTCCGTTGACTAGACGAGTTATGAACACGACGAATATGCAAATCAACTTCCAAAGCAAGAACGGTTTGGAAAACGGCGGTAAGGACGGCGTAACGTTCTATCTCGACAACTTCCGCATTATAGACGAAGTGCCCGAATACGGCTCGGTGTTCGTAGCGCCAAAGGAGAAATAATATGAAAAAGAATACGAAAAAAGTATGGATAGTTTCTCTTTTAGCGGCGGGGCTTTCCCTGCTAGCGGTAGGCTGTGAAACGGCGGGCGGCGCAAGCAGTACCGAACCGCCCAAAGGTCCGCTTGCAGAGCGTTTAACGGGCTTTGAGGTAGCGGCGCAAACGACGGTGGAAATCGGGGAATATTACGCTCCCGTAAAGCCCGAGGCGAAAATCGACGGCGAAAGCGCGTTCGTTTCCGTCCGCGCCAAGCGCGGCACGACGGACTTGTTCTTCAACGGCGACGACGCGCTGCTGATTGACAGCTTCGACGACGTAACGCTGACGTACACGGTTGTCGAGGGCGAGCAGAGTATCTCGAAAAGCACGGTGCTTAAAGTGCAGGATACGGGCAAACCGTTTATCGTAACCAACACGCTTCCCGACAGAATTTACCGCGGCGACACGTTCGATTGCAATCGGTATATCCGTTTTGAGGACTTATCGGGCACGGTAGCCTCGTCTACGATGACGGTAACCGACCAAGACGGCGCGCCTCTTGCGGTGGAAAACGGCAAATTCACGCTTCCCGAAAACAGTCCCGTTAAAACGGTAACGTTTACGATGTCGGCGACGGACGGCACGGGCAATACGGCGAACAAGACGGTTTCCGTTCCCGTAATGGATTATCCGCTTTGGACGAAACCGCTCGATTTCGCGGCGCTCGATATAAGCAAAGTAACCTCGCAATTTAGCGGCACGGTAATCGAGGAGGCGGAAAAAGACGGGCAGAAAGTGATTAAACAATCGCTTACAACGCCTTGGGTAAAGAATACGGCTTGGACTTGTTCGCACGTAACCTTCCCCGAGGGATTGAGCGCGTATACCTACTTCGACTATATCAAAGTAACGGTACGCGCGGAAACGAATTGCGATATTCAGGTATACGGCGCGAAATTTGAAAACGGCGACGGCGCAAGCTTTAAAGTAGGCGATACGGAAACGAAAGAAATCGTTTACGATATGCAGTCGGTAAAGGACGGGAATAACAGCGTAATCAGAAGCGACAAGCTGCGCTTTAATATCGCGGTGCTCGGCGGGAGAGATTATTCGGCGCTGTACGGCGAAACTATGCCCGAAAATATGGACGTAAACTTCTACGTATACGATATCGAATTCGGCTTCTATGAAAGAGAAGTATACGACGGAGAAACGCTCAATCTCGCGGCGTTCGGCATAACGGCGGAAGACGTCGTCGGCGCGAAATTCACGCCGACGGGCGGCACGGAAAAAACGGTGAATATCGCGGCGTTCCCGAACAAAGAAGACGGCTTGCTCGAACTCACCGTCAAGAAAAAGGGCTATCGCACGACGACGGTTGTTATTCCGCTTACGGTGGCGCAAGCGCCCGTGGAGAACGATAATTCGCACGACAACGACGGCGATTGGAATTGGTGAAATCTCGCAAATAAGGTTGAGCGAGTTTTTATAAAAAATATTTTTTAGGAGGAGAAAAAATGAAACCTTATGCAACCCCTGAAATAATGAAACATTATTTCATAGCAATCGACGTAATCACTACGTCGGACCCGAATTCTATTTTGAATTCTAACAACAACAATGACACCGACACAGAGTGGGGAGGGACCTGGTAATGAAAAAGAATTCAAGAAAAGTAACTTTGGCAAGCGTATTCGCTTGCGCGTTGTTGGCAAGTTCGCTGGGCGCGCTGAACGTAAACGTAGCCTCGGCAGTAGCAACCGAACCCGAAAAGTTCACGATGGTAGACGGCGCTTCTTTGCGTTTGGAAAACACGGACGAAAACATTCCGTTCGGTATGCGCTTTAAGACGGAAGTAGACCCCGCGTGGTACGATTCTCTTACCAACCCGCAGGTATACACCGTTTTGTTGCCGACGGATATGCTCGGCGAGGCGGAGTTGACGGCGGAAACGGACGATGCCGTAATCGTCGATATCGATGAGAGCAAAATCTACACGGTGTTTGCAGGCACGGACGAAGAAGCGTACCGCTTCAACGCCGTATTGAAGAACATTCCCGAGGACGGATATACGAGAGAAATCAGCGTAAGAAGCTATATCACGGCGGATAATCTTGATAACCCCGTGTATACGCCGCTTGCGACGGATAGCTATTCGTCGGTGGCTCGTTCGGTGACAAAAGTAGCCGATTTGGCGCTTACTAAGGATATTGATGAGAACACGGATAAATATTCCGCTGTGGAAAAATATCTGATTAAGGGGATTGAGGCAAACGGCACGGGCTTAATGATTGGCGGCGAGGGCGGCTATTTAGGCGCAAAGCTTGCCTATAACGAGGGCATTTCCGACGCAGTAAAGGCGCACCTTGACGCGAAATATCCTCTTGCGTATGCAAGCGATAACGAAGTTGCGGCTACGATTGACGAATTCGGCGTGTTGACGGCAGGCGATACGGAGGGCACGGCGAATATCACCGTAAGTTGTGCCGCGCTCGGTCTGGAAAAAACGGTTGCCGTGCAGGCGTACGTGCCTACGTATGGCGAACTGATTAACTTCAACGCGATTGACTGGACGACGATTTCCACTTACGGCGCGCCTATCGATTTGAAAGTCGTTAGAAACGGCGACAAACAGGCGATTTCGTATAAAATGGAAACGGTTACAGGCTACCCGAATTACGTAGGGTTCTACGTTTATCAAAACCATTATAACGCTCCCGAATGGTTCCAAAGCAGACGGTTCGATAACGTAAGCATCACCGTTGCGCTGACGGAAGAGGGCGAAGAAAAGGGTTCCAACTGGTGGTTGTTAGGGACGTGTGATTACAGCAAATATCAAGGAAATAGCAACTATCAATTAGGAAACGCGGTCGACGAAAAGAAATTCACTCGCGACCTTCCCGCAACCGCGGATAAAACCGACGGCTTCTATAAAAAGAATACGGCGGCGATTTGGACGCAGGCAAGAAATAAAAACTATACGACGAGCGCAACGTTCGCGGTCAAAGACGTAACGTTCGGCATTTGGGATATTGCAAACACCACGGGCAACACGGTAAACTTGCTCGAAAAATTCTACGTAGACGGCACGAACAATTCGGCATCGTTCACCTTTACGCCGACGGGCGGTACGGCGCAAGCAATCGACAATCCTACAGCGTTCGCGGCGACGGAGGACGGCGTAATTACGGCGACGATTTCCGCAAACGGCTATAAGGCGGGTACGGTAACGGCGAAGTATGATTATACGAAAGTAGTACCGTACGGTCAGCTGGTGGACTTCAATGATATTGATATGACGCAGATTTTACCGGCGAAAAATGGTGCGAAGGATTTGAAGGCGGTTGACCTTGGTAACGGCAAACAAGGCATTCAATTTACGTATGAAACGACAACGGCGGCAAAATCGGAACAAGGTATTAAAATTGCAAGACCCTCTTGGTTTGAAAACTTCGATTCCGTCTACCTTACCGTACAGATTACGGAAACGGGTGGCGACACGACGGGTAGTTTTTGTATGTATGAATGGGATACAAGTGTTGTTTGGGATTATAATAATACACAGACCGTCGATATTACGCGCGGAACAGAGGACTTTACGACAACACATAGATATAATAAAATGATTGCAGAGAACGGCTACCTTACGTTTTCGTTCAGAAGCAGACATAGTAAGATTGTAACGGCTACCGTT
>JAFTKT010000066.1 GCA_017453145.1 Clostridia bacterium | reverse complement strand
TGCACTACGCCGAAGTGGTGGAATGGCAGACGCGACGGACTCAAAATCCGTTGGTAGCGATACCGTGTGGGTTCAAGTCCCACCTTCGGCACCAAAAAAAGAAACAAGCTCTTGCTTGTTTCTTTTTTTGCTTTACCAAAACTCGGTCGCGCATTTTTGCAACCGAGTTTTTGTAAGTTATATCATATTTTCAAGCAGTAATTTATCCGCAACGAGCGCAACGAATTCGCTATTCGTTGGTTTTTCCGTGCCCAAATAAATCCTCGCGCCAAAAATCGCGTTGATAGCGTCGATTCGCCCTCTGTTCCAAGCCACCTCAATCGCGTGCCTAATTGCCCGCTCCACCTTGCTGGGCGAAGTGCCGAACTTCTTTGCAATCGTCGGATACAGCTCTTTGGTTACGCTATTGATTATGTACGGATTTTCAATCGTCATTTTTATCCCCTCACGCAAATACCCGTATCCTTTAATATGCGGCGGAATACCGATAGAAATAAATATTTCGCTGATTTTCTCTTCTAACGTTACGGGTTTCCGTTTGCTTACCGCAACCTCTTTTCCGCTCTCCGGCTTGTCCTTCATGACGTCGCGTATGCGTTCCATTGCGTTTTCAACTGAAAAAGGCTTGACTAAATAATACGCCGCACCGCTTTCCAGCGCCCGTTCAATAATGGTATCGTTGGAAAGCCCTGTCGCGATAATCTTTGCGTCAACCCACGTTTTCTTGACCGCTTGAATAACGCCGAAACCATCGGTGCCTTTCAAAAATACGCTCACTATCACAAGGTCGGGCTTGGTTTTCAAAATCGTTTTCACGCCAACGTCGCCGTCGTCCCCTGCATGTTCGACTGTAAAGTCGTTGCTCTCTTCAAGAGCGGTTTTGAGTAGTTCCAACGCCGCAGCGTTAGACTCCAACAGGATTACAGAATTCGTTCTCATACTAACGTTTCTCCTAAAAAATGAAATATTTCGTCAGATTTCCACCTGACGAAATATATTATAACACAAAATAAAATAAAAAGCAAGTAATATTTTACAAAATTTGCAAAATATTTTTCAACTAATTAAATATTAAATAATGAAATGTCGAATATTAAATAATGATGTCGTTTTGAATTACCTTTCAAATTAGGTAGTCTCGTCGATATACTCGTCGTAGGTTACCTGTCTATCATACGTTTTCGTTTCGTTGATTTCAATGATACGGTTTGCGACGGTATTCATAAGCTCTTGGTCGTGCGAAGTTAAGAGCATGCAACCGCGATAATGGCTTAAACCGTTGTTAAGGGCGGTAATCGATTCAAGGTCGAGGTGGTTCGTCGGCTCGTCGAACACGAGGAAATTACTCCCCTCCAACATCATTTTCGCGAGCATACAGCGTACCTTTTCACCGCCGGAAAGGACTTTTGCTTTTTTGAGTGCCTCTTCGCCCGAGAAGAGCATTCTACCAAGCCAACCGCGAAGGTATTCCTCGTAGTGGTCGGAAGAAAATTGCGAAAGCCATTCTACGAGATTAAGCTCGCAGTCAAGGAAATATTCGTTGTTATTTTGCGGGAAGTAGGAAACGGAAACGGTTTTCCCCCATTTCACCGTGCCTGCGTCCGGTTGTTCTTTGCCTGTAAGAATATCGTAGAGCATAGTAACCGTCGTGCTTTTGTCCGATACGATACCGATTTTCTCGTCGTGTTGGACGGTAAAGGAAACGTTTTCAAAATACCCTTTTTTCGTCAAGCTCTCTACCATTAAAATATCGTTGCCGATTTCCCGTTCGAATTTGAAATCAATGAACGGATATTTACGGAGCGAGGGTTTGAAATCGTTAATCGTAAGTTTTTCAAGCTCCTTTTTACGGGACGTGGCTTGACGGGATTTCGAGGCGTTGGCGGCAAAGCGCGCGATAAATTCTTGCAGTTCCTTTGCTCTTTGTTCCGCCTTTTTATTTTGTTCCTTTTGTTGACGGGCGAGCAGTTGGCTGGTTTGATACCAGAAATCGTAGTTACCGACGTACATATTGATTTTACCGAAATCGACGTCGCAAATGTTCGTGCAGACCTTGTTCAAGAAGTGTCGGTTGTGCGAAACGATAATGATGGTGTTTTCAAAATCCATCAAATAGTTTTCAAGCCAACGCACCGTTTTAATGTCAAGGTTGTTCGTGGGCTCGTCGAGGAGTAACACGTCGGGGTCGCCGAACAGGGCTTGGGCAAGCAACACGCGTACTTTTTGTTTTGCGTCGAGCTCGCTCATAGGCAAATAATGAAATTCCTCGCCGATTTCAAGCGCGTTGAGGAGTTGTCCCGCTTGATATTCGGCGTCGTAGCCGTTCATTTCTGCGAACTCACTTTCCAGCTCTGCCGCCTTGATGCCGTCCTCTTCCGAAAAATCGGGGTTTGCATACAACGCGTCCTTTTCGTCCATAACCTCGACAAGACGTTTATAGCCCATCATGACCGTCCGCAAAACCGTTTCGTCGTCGTACATGTTTTGGTTTTGTTGTAAGACGGACATGCGCTCGTTTTTATCGAGTGAAACGTAGCCTTTTTGCGGTTCAATTTCACCCGAAAGCACCTTCAAAAAGGTGGATTTTCCCGCACCGTTCGCGCCGATAATCCCATAGCAGTTGCCTTTGGTGAATTTGAGGTTGACGTCCTCGAATAATTTTTTACTGCCGTATTGTAAAGAAACACCCGTTACTTGTAACATTTAACTACCTCGAATAATTTTTTTCCTTGAAAATTATACCATATTACGGTTTTTTAAGCAACCGTTTGCGCAATAAAAACGAAAAAAGCTTTCGACGAATCGTCGAAAGCTTTTTAATCGGCTGTTATTTTACAAGCTTTTCAAGTTCTGCGGCAACGTCGCCTACCGTTACGAGATTTTCCACCTCGTCGTCGGGAATGACAATCCCAAACTCGTCTTCAAGGCGGCTCAAAAGCTCAACGACGTCGAGCGAGTCCGCGCCCAAATCCTCAACGATTTTTGCCTCTGCCGTTACTTTCTCCGCAGGCAGGTTAAGTGCCTCTGCAAGCATTTCTTGAATTTTTTCTAACATAGTATCTATCCTCCGTTAATGATTAAGTCATAAAACTTATACTAACAGTTTAATACAAACGCATCATTTTGTCAAGCGTTTTTAGGTGTTATCCGTTCTTCTTTTTCATTGTGAGGGCAATGCGGTTCTTTTTCAAATCCACTTCCTTGATTCGTACCTGCACGATTTGCCCGACTTTTAACACCTCCGACGGGTGCTTGATGTACCGTTCGGTAATTTCGGAAATATGCACGAGCCCGTCTTGATGCACGCCCACGTCGATAAACGCGCCAAAGTCTACGACGTTGCGTACCGTGCCGATTAGCTCCATTCCCGCTTTCAAATCTTCAATAGACATCACGTCCTTGCGCAAAACGGGCGCAGGCAACGCTTCGCGCACGTCGCGACCCGGTTTCATAAGTTCCGTGATTATGTCCGACATAGTCGCTCTGTCCAGCGTCGTTTCTCTTGCCGCTTTTTCCTCGCCGTAGGCTTTAATCTTTTCCCGCAAATCGGAAATACGTCTTGCGCGCACGTCCTCTTTCGTATAAGCAAACAATCCCAAAAGCTTTTCCGCCTTTTCATACGATTCGGGATGTACCGCCGTGTTGTCTAATATGTTTTCTCCGCCGTCAATGCGTAAAAATCCCGCGCATTGCGTGAATGCCTTTTCGCCGAGTTTGGGGACTTTCAAAAGCTGTTTTCTCGATTTGAACTTGCCGTGCTCCTCGCGGTACGCCACGATATTTTTAGCGACGGCGGCGTTAAGTCCCGCGACGTATTTCAAAAGAGAAACGCTCGCCGTGTTCAAATCCACGCCCACGCTGTTCACGCAATCTTCGAGCACGCCCGAAAGCGCGCCGTCTAACCGTTTTTCGTTCATATCGTGCTGGTATTGCCCGACGCCGATTGATTTCGGGTCAATTTTGATAAGCTCTGCAAGCGGGTCTTGTAATCTGCGCGCAATGGACACCGCGCTTCGCGCCGTAACGTCGTAGTCGGGAAACTCTTCCGCACCGAGTGCGCTTGCCGAGTATACGCTCGCCCCTGCCTCGTTTACGATAACGTAGGAAACCTCGCGGCCTGTTTCCGATTTAATTTCTTTAATGAGCTCGGCGATAAAAAATTCGCTTTCCTTGCTTGCCGTGCCGTTGCCGCAGGAAATGACTTCCACGCCGTGTTTTGCAATCAAGGCTTTGAGAATACGTTTCGCCTCGTCCGTTTTATTTTGGGGCGGTGTCGGGAATACGACGGTTTTATCGAGCACCTTGCCCGTGCCGTCTACCACACAGATTTTACAGCCTGTGCGATAAGCAGGGTCCCAACCCATTGTGATTTTGTCCTTGACGGGCGGTTGCATCAAAAGCGGTTTCAAATTCGTTTCAAAGGTTTTAATAGCTTGTTCGCTCGCGTCCTCGAACAGCTGTGCGCGGATTTCGCGCTCCACCGACGGTTTAATAAGGCGTTCGTAGCCGTCCTTTGCCGCCTCTTTGACAATTTGTGTTGCCTCGCCGCCGTCTTTGAGAAAATTCGCGCCGGCAATTCTTGTGGCAAACTCGTCGTCTACTTCAACGGATACTTTCAAAAACTCTTCCTTTTCCCCGCGATTAAGCGCAAGAACGCGGTGGCTCTTGATGCCTGCGACGGGCTCTTGATAGTTCGCGTACATTTCATACGTTTTCTTTTCGTCCTCTGCCTCTTTTCCTTTGGCATAAGTCGCTTTGATTTCGCCATGACGGAAAAAGAAATTACGTAATTTTTTACGCGTTTCAGCGTCGTCGGAAATCATTTCCGCAATAATATCCTTTGCGCCGTCGATAGCCTCGTCTGTCGTCGGCACTTCGTTGGAGAGGTATTGTTTTGCCTCTGTTTGCACGTTCAACCGTGTCGGAGGTCTGCATGCTTTTTGCTGTTTCATAAAGCTCCGGGCCATGAATAATCTGCCACCATGCCATTCTTACCACAACCGCAAGAAACACAACAAGGGTTATAACAACTATTGTCTTTGTTCTTTTTTTTATACTGTTTAACGACGGCAAAGCCATTTATATCATTCCTTTATATGTAAATCCTTACGCCCTCTTGTATTATATGCTGAAAAAGTCTATAATATGTCCTTTTATGTTC
>JAFTKT010000065.1 GCA_017453145.1 Clostridia bacterium | reverse complement strand
GCATAATTCCCTTCGAAAAGCTCGTCGTTTCGATTATCCGTTGAACCGATAGCACCCGTATTACCGCTGTCCGTATTTCCACTGTCGGTGTTCCCGCTGTCGGGATTTTGCGTACCTGAACTGCCGCTACCAGACGAGCTGTCGCCCGTTCCGTCATCACCCGACGAGCCGCTGTTACCACCGCCCTCATTCTCGCCGCCTTCGTCGTTATTATGAATCCAAACGCAAAGGCAATTCGCTTTTACTGCGTTGTTCGCTCGCAAGGTCGCCGTTATCAGTATATCGCTGGAAAAGCCCTCCCAACCTTCTACCGTTGCCGTCAGCGCGCCGTCCGTTTCGGGTGTTACCGTGATATAATCCGTTGCTGTTTTTCCCACCGCCCATTCGCTGGCGGGATTGACAAACGAAACGCTCCAATCCACTTGCGCAGACATTGTTACGTAAGACGGGGCATAACGCGCCGTCAGCGTGTATGCTTTTATCGCCTCCGATGATACGTTGTACTCGACGTAGTCCTCATATAAGATTTCCGAAACCGTCAATGACATTCCGATACAAGCTTGCGATTCGCTTTCAACCGAACTGTTTTGATTGTCTTTTTCGGGTATAAAAGGTTGCAAGACTAACTGCTCGTTCGTTGGCGTACTGTTTGTACCGCACGCCGCATACGCACACGTGCCAATCACGGCTACTGCCAAAATGCCGCCTACAATTTTGTTTCTGATTTTCATACCTTTATCTTCCTTTTTTCATTTTTTCTTAATAAAAATCTGTCCAAGCTCCTGCCGAGATTTTCGCAAAAATCGTGAGCGGCTTGTCGCTGTCGCTCGGAATTGTACCGTCAAAGGCTACCGTGCATGCCTTGTCTAAATACCAACCGAAAAAATCGTTTTCCCCCGAAGAACTGTATGAGCATAATTCGCTTACGTTCGTTGTCTTCCCGACTTCGTATTCAGTGGGGTAATTCCCGTCCTTTTTCCATAAATCCGCAGGGATTTCCGTATATTCCTTGCCGTTCTCAAACGCAACGTAGCGGATTTTCCGCGTGCGTCCCGTCCATTCAACGGCGTTGCTTTCGTTTTCAAAGATAAATTCGCTTGTCGGCATATCCGCCTCGTACATGCCGTCTACACCCTCGATACTGCCGAGTATATCCCAAAACTGATTATCGACAAATCGACAATTCCGCACGGATACGACCGTGTTTTGCGGGTTTACCGTAAACGTTCCGATTGCAATTCCGACCTTTTCCGTCAGCTTTTCAAATACGCAGTTTTTTACCTGCACCCGCTCAACGTCGTCTTTTCGTTCCGCAAACTCATTGATTTTTAAGCCGCGATTGCCTGTGAATTTGCAATTATCAAAGCTTGCCGAGCCGTCCGCTACCCACACCGAATACCAACGAGGCATGGACGATACAAACGTGCACCCGACAAACTCTGCCTGTGCGTCGTTTTTTAGATATATCGAATCAAGCGTGCAATTTTCGAAACGGAGCTTGCCTCCGAAACGGATATAATTATCAAACGCCGCCGATTCGTTGTTTTCCGTTTTATCCTTAATCGTCGTATTCTTGAACACGAGCGTGCCACCGTTGTTTGCCGCGATTGTACCATAATTCGAACCCGTTACGTGGATTATGCCGCCGTCAAGCGTAAGCGTGCCCGTTTTCTCGCCACCAAGCTCCGTGATTGCGTCTTCTTCTGATACCTGTAATTCGTTTTCGCCGTTCAATTTCAGGTAGAATGCGCCGCTTGCGCTTTCTACCTGCTCATTGACCGTGCCTGCTACCGTTTGCGTTCTGCCTCTGAACATTGAGGCAACTGCGCTAACAAAAAACAGCAGTAACAATACCATGACGATAGTTTTGAATACGCTTTTTTGTTTTGTCATTTCAAGTCCTCACGTTCGCGGTGGTTACCGCTGTTTTTCTGTTTGCCTTATTTTGCAACCGTGATTTCGGCTTGTCCGACGTAACCGCCTTTCTCGAATACGCCGACCGTGTCGTCGTCATCTTCCGTAGGAATAATTTCGATTTTCACGTATTCCGCTGTTTCGGGTGCGCCCGTTGCGACGTAGTCGTCTTCAAACTCTTCCACCGACAAGAATTTTTTGTCCGCGTCATAGTAATTGACTTGGTACTTTACCGTCGCGTCTTCTTTGAGCTTGATTTCAAGACCTTCCGATTTGTAATACTTCGTCGTATACAAGCCGCTCTTGTCCTCGTCCTCGCCCGTCAGAAGCTTGCCCGTCGTGTCGTCCAACTGTCCGACTGCGAACGCGCTCGAACCGAGCGCTTGCGTCGTTTCCTTGTCCGATACACGAACGTTTGCCGCAATCGATACACCGAGCGCCGCTACTGCGAGCACCGCCGCTACGCCTGCTACAATTCCTGCTTTACCTGCTTTTTTTGCCATTTTGTTACACCTTCCTTTTTTTTATTTTTTCCGCTCGCGCGGTTTTTGACTTTGTTTTGTTATCGGTTTGGTTTTAGGCACAACTAAATACGCAACGTCCTTACGGGCGTTCTTTTTATCTGAAAAAAATCGCACCACTTCGTTCTTTGCTTTCTTTGTTAAAGACGACGTATCATCAATAAAACTACATTTGCCCGTTTGCTTATTTCGTTGGGTTGTTACAAAATTCGTGTGCTTGCGGCTTATACTGCCCACAAAATGAAATCTACCACGATTTTCCCCATAATATTGACTTGATACGACCTTAACTTTCGCCATTTCTTTTCGTTTGGGCTGATAAACATTTGACATTTGCAAAATCTCCTGCTATAATAATCTTGATGACTTAAAGCGTCCCGAAGGGACTGGGTTGAGATTTATCTGCGAACCCACGAAACAACGACAGTCAACCGTTTTTCTAACCGTCCAACAGGGCGGTTATTTTTTTTTGTTTTGATTTTGTAGGGCGCGGAGATTTGACTTTTACACCGTTTCTACGTAATGCGCCTGCGACAACTTTTGCCGCGTTGCCTGTACCTCGATACACCCGTCCTAATTGACCGTTTTCATGAATAACCGTTGCCGTATGGATTGGATTGCCGTGCTTATTTAATTTTTCCCCGCTTGTGAGCAATACCCTGTGTTTTCCTACGCTTACGATTTTGCTTTCGCCCGGCTTTCCGAAACCGCCCCCGACGGTATTTATAATCGTTTTGCGCTGTACATACGGTTTGCGAGGTTTTTTACTCTCTGCGCTCTTCTTTTTCGCCATTTTGCCTTTCTCCTTTCCATTTCAGGTTGATTTTAACTTTTATCCCTCTGCGCGCAAGAGGCGGAACAGCTATCAACAATTTGGAGGTAGTCAATCATTTCTCTTCCGCCTCGCTACACAAAGGTTTTGAAATCTCACGGCTTTTCCGCCGCTATGGGGTGGGCCTAACGCGCCCACTATACGACACTTTCAATCTTCTTGCCGTCTGCCGAAGATAAATTTGTTATCAGTTTCTCTGTTTTTAAGCTTGTTTCCGCGTTCATCAGCGCGCTCACTGCCTTTTATTTGCTCTTTCAGCTCTCTGTTTTCTTTCAGGAGCTGTTCGTTATGCGATTTCAAATCATCGATTTGCTCGTCCTTCAAGGTCTTAATCGAATAACAAAACCCGAAAATGAGTATGCAAACGAACGACAAAAGCTCCAATACCGACGCGATTAGCGTAATCATTATGTATGCGTTGCTCATATCAATCATTGTTTATGCCTCCTTGCTCTTCCTTTTGGATTACGTTCAAAATATCAAACGTGAAAGCTACGTAGCCCTCTAAATCTTTGCCTGCATTGTTGAGATTGAAAATTTCCTTTATTTGAACCAAACAACGCCGACCTGTATAAATATCCGCTCCATAGCTATGACACATCTTCCGATTCAG
>JAFTKT010000064.1 GCA_017453145.1 Clostridia bacterium | reverse complement strand
TGTATAATAATATGGTTATGAAAAATCAATCTACGGTGCAAGAAGAAGAAAAAATAGCGGAAAGAGAACGCAAGCAATACGTCAAGATGACGCAAACGTAAATGCCTCGCCTGATTATCGGTTTGGGAATTCCCACCACGCTCAGCATGATGGTAACGTAGTTATACAAACTTGCAGACACTGCGTTCGTTTCTATTATTGGCAACGACGCGGTAACGGCGGCAGTGAGCAACCTGCTCGCCTTGAGGTCGGTTATTCAAGCAATCGGTTTTACCTACGGCATGGGTAGCGGTGCAATCGTATCGCGGCGTTTGGGCAAGCGCGACCGCGTCGGCGCAGACACGGTAGCCTCCTCCGCCTTTTTTATCTCGCTTTTGAGCGGGCTTGTCATCACGGTTTTGGGCTTTCTCTTCCTCACGCCGATATTGCAACTACTCGGCTCGCGGCAGGAGCAGGTGTTATTCTATTCCAAAGAATACGCACGCTACGTGCTTATCTCCGCTCCGTTTATGTGTATGTCGTTCGTAATGAACAACGTATTGCGCGCGGAGGGGAAAGCGGTGCTGTCTATGATAGGCTTAATCGTAGGTGCGCTGATTAACGTGGTGCTCGACCCGCTATTGATTTTTGCGGCGGGTATGGGCGTCGCGGGTGCGGCGATTGCCACCTGTGCAAGCCAAATGATTAGCTTTTTAATTCTGTTGTTCATGTTTTTATCGGGCAAAACGGTCGTGCGACTCAAATTGCGTTCAGTTTCCCGTAAATTCGCCGTCTACGGCGATATTATCGCAACGGGTTTTCCCTCCTTTTGTCGGCAAATTCTCGCGAGCCTTTGCACGGTGTTCTTGAATAATGCGGCGGATTTATACGGCGGCGAGGCGGCACAGGCGAGCTTTGGCGTAGTGCAAAAGGTGTTCATGCTCGCGTTCTCCATTTCGCTCGGGATTGGGCAGGGTTATCAACCCGTGCTCGGTTATAATTACAGCGCGAAACGCTTTGACCGCGTGCGCTCGGCGTATTTATTCACGCTCGGGTTCTCTACGATGCTAATGGTGGTGTTTGCAAGCGTATGCGCGGTGCTTGCACCGCAGATTATGCGTATGTTCAGCCTGTCTGATAAAGCGACGGACATCGGCACGCTGACGTTAAGATTACAATGTATCTGTATGCCGCTACTGCCCGTCAACTTTATGGCAAGCGTAACCTATCAAGTGGTGGGGAGCAGGGCGATTGCCGCGCTGTTGTCCGTATCAAGACAGGGCTTGTTCTATATTCCCGCCGTTTTGATTTTGCCTGGTCTTTGGCAACTTTTCGGCGTACAGTGCTGCCAAGCCTTGTCCGATTTGTTCGCCTTTCTGTTCGCTATTCCGTTTACGTTCCTGTTTTTCCGCGATATTAAACGTGCCGAACAGGCACACGTGCAGGAGCTCGCGGAAAGGGAACAAGCAGAGCAGGTATGCGTTGAATAAAAAAACAGGCGTTGAAATATCCTTAATAATTTATAGAAATTGCGGGTTGCGCGGGTAGCGCGACCCGCAATTTGCTAAAAAAAGCCAAAACGAATAAGACGAGCGTTGTCTATTCGTTTTTTTGATTAAAACCATTTGATATTTGCATACAAAAAATCAAAAAAAACAGTTGACATTATAGGGTATTTGTGATAGAATAGATAGAAAAATAGGTGCATTATAATGTACGCGCCAAAAAAGCGACGAAAAAATGCACGAAATGAATTTGTTTTTCAGCCCGCGGGCTATCTGCTGTGCGCACAGCAGATAAATATATTATATTTGAAAAAGGTTTTGAAAAACATCAGGAGGTTTTTACTATGAAACACAAGAATCGGAAACGGCTACTGCTTTGCTTATGTTGCGCGTTGATGGTTTCTGCACTCCCCGCCACATTGACGGCATGCGACGGAGACTCCTCCTCCGGCAATGTGGAAGCTTACGACGAGTTAGGCGTGTATTATTGCGACGTTGAAGGCGAAGAATACGTCTTGACGTTGAACGGCAACCGCTTTACCTTGTTCGTTGGAGACGAAACCAAATACGGTGCGTATACATACGAGGGCACGGAACTCAATTTGTTGTTTGCAGGCGAGGCAAAGACGCAAGTCGCAAGTCTCACTAGCAACGGCGTGGCGACGCTGACGGTAAACGGCACGTCCTATCGTTTCCTCCGCAAAACGAATTATACGGTAACGTATGAATCGAACGGAGGCAGCGCGGTGGCGGCATCGACAGTTGTCAACGGCAAAACGCTTGCGAAACCCGCAGACCCCGCGAAAGCAGGCTATAACTTCGTCGGCTGGTACACGGACGCGGAATTCACAACACCGTTCGTCTTTAATTCCACGCTTGTAACGGGCGATTTGAAACTGTACGCTCGCTATGAAGAGAAGAACGCGGCACAAAACGAATACGTCGTAACGTTCGTTGTAGACGGCAACGTATACGCCACGAAAAAGACGGTCAGCGGCAAGGTATTCGATTTACCGACCCCTCAAAAAGAGGGCGCAACGTTCGCGGGCTGGTGGACGAGCGACGCACAGGACGCGAGCAAGTTGACCTGCAAATATGAGGGGCAGGTATTAGGTGAAAGTGCAAAACTGTTCGCTGTATGGGCGAGCGACGCACCGCAAGTGTCTGTGGATAAAACGGGCATTCGTTGGACAGCAGGTGGCGTCAACAACAGCTACACGGTCAAGGTTACCGCTCCGAGCGAAGCGGATAACGTAACGCAAACGCTTGGCGACTCCTCGCTTGCTTACGATTTTGCGAGCAAGGCCGCAGGTGAATACGTCGTTGAAGTTACGCTTGGCGAAAAGACGACGAAAGTTTACTATAACAACAAACAGCTTGACGCCGTTTCGAATTTCTCGGTGGTAGAACCCTCCGTGCTCGTATTCAACGGCGTGGCAAACGCGGAAAAATACTTAATCACGGTGGATTGCGGCAACGATAAGCACACGCACACGGAATTTAACAACGGCACGTCGTTGTATTTCAATTTCGGCAACTGCGACATGCAAAAAGGCGGCATCAAATTCACGGTAAAAGCGGTCGCAAACGGCTACATGACGTCGGAATCGGCGGAATTCAGTTTTTCAAGAGAGCTCGATAACGTAACGGGCTTGTCGTATGACGCGGCGAAAGCGCAAGTGAGCTGGAACAAGGTTGACAACGCGCTGTCCTATGTTGTAGAAGTCAAGAAAGGCGACGCGACGACGAAAGTAAACGTCGGCACGGACACGTATTATTCGCTGAAAGAATACTCGGGCGAGCTGACGGTCAAGGTATACCCTGTCGCGGCAGGCTTTAACTCTCCCGAAGGCGTGAGTGAAACGTTGACGAAAGCGACGCTTGCAACGCCTGCAAACGTCCATTTAGAGGGCAAAAAGCTCGTTTGGACGGCGGTTGAGGGCGCAACGAAATATATCGTAAAAATCGGTACGACGGAAACGACCGTAACGACGAACGAATGCGATTTGTCCGATTTGGCTTATGCGGCGGAATATCAATTCTCCGTGCAGGCAATCGGTGCGACGGAGGACAAAAACTCCTTGTGGACCGAAACCTTAACGGTAAAAGCGGATATAATGGTAGACGCGCCCGTATACGATAAAGGCGTGGTGTCGTGGACGCCCGTGCTTGACGCGGACAGCTACGGCGTACGTGTAAACGGCGGCGCAGTCAAGAAAGTAGACGGCAAAGAAACGTCGTGCGAGGTTACGCTTACGAAAGCGGGCGTCAACACGATTGAGGTTTGCTCGTACTATCGTAATCAAGTAATCACCGATTACGTAGCGGTAGAAGTTTTCGCATACGAAATCGAGTTCGACTCACGTGGCGGTTCGGCGGTAGATTCCATTTTCAAGGCAATCGGCGACAAAGTCGAATACCCGACGAACGCGACGTATGAGGGCTACATTTTCGCAGGCTGGTACAACGTACCAGGCGGTCCGGAGAACAGCGGCGAACAATACAAAGACGGCTACTACACGAACAGCGGCAGCACGGTTCTGTACGCATACTGGACGCCGCAGGATTATGAAGTAACGTTGTCGGTCAACGCCGAAGAGGGCGAGCTTTCGCAAACGAAAGGCACGGTATATTATAAAGAAGAATACACGTTGCCCGTCGCAACCTCGAAAGACAAGACGCGCGTGTTCGGCGGCTGGTATACAGGACCGAATGGCGGCGGTACACAATGCACCGACCCGCTCGGCAACAGTGTTGGCGTGTGGAACACGGCGGCAGGGTTGCAATTATACGCGTATTGGATTGACATTTTCACGTTCAATGCAATCGATAACGGCGAGGCGTATTCGGTGTCCAAAGGCTTGGGTATCGACTACGTAACGGAAATTACCATTCCCGCGACGTATAATAACAAACCCGTAACGACGGTAGAGGGCAGCGCGTTCAAATCGTGCACCAAACTCAAAACGGTCAATATGCCCGACACCATTCAGCTTGTCGCGATTCCCGTAGACGGCGGTAACGGCACGGGCTCGCCTTTTGAAGGCTGTAGGT
>JAFTKT010000063.1 GCA_017453145.1 Clostridia bacterium | reverse complement strand
TTTACGCAGATGTATGATAAAGTATTCATGGATTGCGTGAAATTGAAGAATATCACCATTCCCGATACTTGTGTTGCTTACCGCGACTACGTATTTGCAAATACGGCGATTGAAGAGTTTACGTTCTCTGCGAAGTTGACGTCGCCTGGTGGCTACACGTTCACGAACTGCAAGAGCTTGAAACGTGTCGTATTCCAAGACGGTCCGACGTCGTTCGGCTACTATTCGAACTCCAACTGGGGTGGTCGTTATCTCATTCAAGGTTGTACGGCTTTGGAAGAACTCATTCTTCCGAACACCTTGCAATACTTGCGTTCGGATAGTTCGGGTAACGCTGTCTTTAGTATCGGTAAGGATGCGAGCGGCGTTGCGTGCGAAGCGTACGGCTTGAAGAAGATTGTCATTCCTGCGTCGGTAACGACCTTGCAAGATAAGGTATTCGAAAACGTTCCTGCGGATTGTCAAGTCTATGTAAGAGGTAGCGAAACTGCGTATGCTCCGCTTTGGGCAGACGGTTGGGATTCGTCTCTGACCTTGCCGGTTATCTGGGACTACACGGGCAACTAATATACAACAAAAACGTACCTTGCCGCTCTTGAAAGAGGGCGGCAGGGGAAAACGCCGAAAAGCGCGCTTGTTTAAGCGAGCTTTTCGTTGGCTGTTTGCGAAAACACAAAAAAATCGGGTTTATCAAGGAGGTAGTTTATGACAAACCTGTTAAAAAGTTACAACACAAGATTGACCAAAGAGGCGATTATTAAATCGTTAATTTGCGGTTTAATCGTTGGATTTTCCGCATTACTCATTTCTTCGCTCGTATTTTGGATTGTAAATCCTGCGTTATGGTGGCTCGGTGCGATTTTCTTCGCGCTGTTCACGACGGCAGGCACGTTCTTCTTCTATCAAAAAGTCTACCGTCCGTCCGCAAGACAAGTGGCAAAGCGTATTGACGGGCTCGGCTTGGAAGAAAGAATGTTGACAATGACCCAATTAGAGGGCGACGATTCCTATATCGCTGTGCGCCAAAGACAAGACGCGATTTCCGCGCTTTCGACGATTAACGCAAAGCTTTTGAAAATGGCAATTTCCGTGCCTTTGATTGTTTGCGCGTCGGTTACGGGCGTTTTAGGGCTCGGCACGACAACCGTTTCCGCACTCTCTGCGGCGGGCGTGATTTCGAGCGGGAAAGACGTGATTGAAGAAGTCATTCCGCCTGCACCCAAGCCCGAGTTTGAAATTAACTACGACGTCAAAGGCTCGGGTATGATAGAGGGCGACGTATTCCAAATCGTCGTACAAGGCGAAAGCGCAACGGGCGTTTTAGCCGTACCCGACGACGACTGGGCGTTTACCGAATGGTCGGACGGTTCGACGAACCCTTATCGCGAGGACGGCAACGTACAAGAGAATATGACAATCATCGCGAACTTTTCAAAACTCCAAGACGGATTTCCCGGCGACGGCGACGGTCAGCCCGGTGAGGACGACGGCGCGCCCGGCGACCCCGAACAGCCCGGCAAAAAACCCGGCGACGACGGACAGGGGATTAAAGGCGGCGAATGGGAGGCTCGCAATCAAGTCATTGACGGTCAGACCTACTACGGCGGAAAGACGTATGAAAACGCATATGAGGATATGTTAGAGGACTTGGCGCAAAACGGGGAAATTCCCGATGAACTTAGAAAAGTAATCGAATCGTATTTCGAAACGATTGAACAATAAAGAAAAAACACATAAAGGTGAAAGGTATAAAATCATGGTTACAGAAAAAGACATTGAACAATTTGGCAAACAATGCGAGAACATCTTCACGCAAGTTTCTCGCGACGTTATCGGACAAAAAGAGGTTGTCGAAGGCACGATTATTGCAATGATTGCAGGCGGCAACGTCTTGTTAGAGGGTGTTCCGGGCGTAGGGAAAACCCGTTTGGTTAGGTCATTGGGCAGAGTTTTCGACCTGCCCTTTTCGCGTATTCAGTTCACGCCTGACTTGATGCCCGCCGACGTTACGGGTACGAACATTATCGTCAAGGACGAGCACGGCAACTCTTCGTTCGAGTTCCAACCCGGTCCTATTTTCAGCAATATTATTCTTGCCGACGAAATCAACCGTGCAACGCCGAAAACGCAATCCGCGCTTTTGGAGGCAATGCAGGAGCACACCGTTACCGTTATGGGTACGTCGCGTAAGCTTGAAGAACCCTTCTTCGTGCTTGCAACGCAGAACCCGATTGAGCAAGACGGTACGTATCCTTTGCCCGAAGCGCAAATGGACCGTTTCATGTTCAAGCTTATCGTGCCCAACCCCACTCTTGACGAGCTCATGGCGATTGTCGACATGACCCAAAAGACGATGGCAGAGGTTGCAGAGTGTGCTTGTAACGGCGAGCAGCTCTTGAAAATGCGCGAAACGGCAAACCAAATCCCCGTTGCGGACGAAGTTTTGCGTTACGCTATGATTTTGACGAGTGCAACGCACCCCGACAGCGAATGCGCGTCTGAGGCGGCGAAGAAATATATCCGCGTCGGCGCGTCGCCCCGTGCAGGACAAGCGCTCATTTCGGCGGCAAAAGTTAAAGCACTCATCAAGGGCAGATTTAACGTTGCGTACAGCGACATTGAAGAGCTCGCTTATCCCGTTCTGCGCCACAGAATTAAGATGAATTTTGAGGCAATCGCAGAGCGCGTTTCGGCAGACGACGCAATCAAGATGATTTTGGACGAAGTCAGCAAAAACCCTAAGTATAAGAAATAATAAACACGGCGGCGGAGTTACGGCATGAAGAGTTCTTATTTGAACGACGGTTTTTTCAGTCGTTTAGAGACGTTATCATTAAATTTAAGGTCAAACCTTGCGGGGTATTTCGGAGGCAAGCACCTTGTCAATACGTATGGACAGACGGTGGAATTTGCCGATTTCCGTGAATATCAGCTTGGGGATGATATTCGTCGAATCGACTGGAATTTGTACAGTCGTTTCGAAAAGTACTTCCTCAAATTATTCACGGACGAGCGGCAAATGCAAGTGCAAATCTTTTTGGACTGTTCGGCATCTATGGGCAAGGACAACCACCAAAAAGCGTCGTATGCGATTGGCGCGGCGGCGGCACTCGGGTTTTTATCCGTGCAGAATATGGACAAATTGTCCTTTAATCTAATGCGCGATACCCGTAGCGAAAACCCGTTCGGGACGATTATCGGTAAAAACGCGTTTTTCCGTGCGATTAGCTCGTTCGAGGAGTTGAATTTTACCGAAGACGTGGATATTGAGGCTTGTATTAAAAACTGTCCTGACACGAGCACGGGCAACGGCTTGACCGTGATTGTTTCCGATTTCTTCACGGACAGCAACTGGAAAAAAGCGGTGGATTATCTCTGCTATAAAAAACGGCAAGTATTGCTTGTGCAGATTATGTCCCCCGAAGAAATCGACCCTTCCTACGACGGGCGTGTAAACTTAATCGACTCGGAGTCCGTTGACGTCTCCGACTCGAAAAATATGCGCATTAAAATCACGCGTAGCTTACAAAAAGCTTATGAAGAGGCTTTGCGTGATTTTAAGCTGGATATAAAGACGTTCTGCTCCAAACGCGGCGTAGACTTTATCTCCGTGCGCACAGACCAACCAATCGAAAGAGTTTTATTTAGTGAATTGTTAAAAGCAGGTATTATGGAATGAAATTATTAACGCCTTTGGGTTTATTAGGCTTGTTGGCGATAGTCGTCTTGATTATCATCTACATCATTAGACCCAACTACCAACAAAAATTTATTTCCAGTACCTTCGTATGGAAATTAAGCTTAAAATACAGGAAAAAGAAAATTCCGACGAGCAAGCTCCGTAATTTTCTGATTATTCTTTGTCAAATTCTCATCTTAACTTCCTGTGCTTTGATTTTGGCGCAGCCCAATCAAATCTTAAAAGCGGAGGTCAAGGAAACGGAAGTCGTGCTTATCGTCGATTCGTCGGCGAGTATGCGCACGGAATCAAACGGTGAAACCCGATTCGAACGGGCGGTAGACGGCGCGATAAAGTTCGCCGACTCCGTCTTTGAACAGAACGGGATTGTTTCCGTTGTGCTTGCCGACGTCAAAGCGTCGTTTTTGGTGCAACGCGCGCGCGTGGAGAATAAAATCCTCGTCGCCGACGCATTAGAACCGCTGTTAGACGAGGACATGGCATGCTCCTACGGCTCGGCAGACATTGAGGGCGCGATTGCTTTGTGCGAAGATATAATCGCGGAAAATCCCGACACGTTGATTTATTTATATACCGACGTAGAGTATTCCTATGTCCCCGACGGGATTACCGTCGTTGACGTGTGCGACGACTCCGAATGGAATGCGGCGATTTTGGACGCCCAAGCAAAGCTTGACGAAGGTTACTATTCGTTCACGGTCGACGTCGCTTGCTACGGCAAGGACGCCCAAATTGCGGTAGATTTAGAAGTACACGGTGCGAACGCAAACGACAGCGAGGACGCGGGTTTGACCGTAACGTTCACCGAATACGTGGAATGCGTACGCGACGAAACGACAAGAATCGTCTTTATCAACTCCGATTTACATCAGCAATCGACAGAGCCGAGCAACAGCAACGTCGTCTATCACTTGATTTCCGATACCGACGAAATTTTCGCATATCAATCGGTGCATATCACCATCAGCGAGGACGATTCTTTCCAACAGGACAACAGCTTTAATATTTACAGCGGACAAAAAGAAGTCTTGAAAGTGCAATATTGCAGTAAAGTAGAGGGCAAGGACACCGAATATGCAAGCGGTGCAAACCCGTTCTTTGCGAGTATTCTCTATACGTTAGAGGTCGCCTACGAGGACCGTTGGGACGTGCAAATTTCGGAGGTGAAATCCGACGCAGACCCTGAAATGGAGGACTTTGACTTATACATTTTCGAGCATATTATGCCCGAAAAATTGCCCACCGACGGCGTTGTATTGCTCGTCAATCCGAGAACCGCGCCTGCAAATTCGGGAATCCGTATTGGTCAGCACGTCAATCTCGGCGGACGTCAAATCCCCATGATGGAGGCAGAGCCCCATTCGATTTTGAACCACGTAACCCCCGAAGATATGACGCTCGGCGGCTACGTGCCCGTTACCTACTACGACCCTGCGTATCAGATGCTGCTCACCTGTGATAACAAGCCCACGCTTTTATTGCGGGACGACGAGAAAGCAAAAATCGCGGTTATGGCGTTCAGTATGCACTATTCGAATATTGCCATTTCCAAAGATTTCCCCATTCTCATGTATAATTTATTCGAGCATTTCTTCCCTGCGACGGTAAAGGGCAACGCCTTTGAAGTCAACGAAAACGTTGCGCTCAATGCACGCGGCGAGGAATTGTTCGTTACGCTCGGCGATAAGCTCGTGCAAACGTTTACGGAATTCCCGACCGTTTTGCAAGTATCGACGCCGGGCACCTATGAATTGACGCAGACGACCTTTTCGGGCAAAAACGTTACGGAAAGTATCTACGTAAAAATTCCTGCGATTGAAAGTAATATTTGGTATAAAGCAGAGGGGATAGACAACCCGTATGCGGAGCGAAACGAAGAGGATTTCTTCAAAGACTTAATGGTATATATAGCGGCGGCTTTGGTGGCGCTACTCTTTATCGAGTGGTGGTTGCAAAGTCGAGAGACGATGTGAGGAGGCGAGAGATAGATTATGTATAATTTTCATCTTGAATTTTCCTATCCTTGGATGCTGTTGTTGCTCATTCCCGCCGTTGTATTAACGTTACTGCCTTATTTCAGATTATCCAAGCGATACAGAAGAACGAGAAACCGTATCACGTCGATTGTGTTGCATTTGATAGTGCTTGTCTTGTCGATTGCCGCGCTTTCGGGCTTGACCTTTAATTATCAAATCCCGAACGACGCGAACGAAATTATTTTGCTCGTCGATATGTCGGACACGGAAGAAGAATCGGCGCAAACCCGCGACGATTTCGTGTGGACGGTTTTGCAAGACAGTCGCTACGATAATTATAAGGTCGGTATCGTAACGTTCGGTTTTGACCAAGAATACGTCGTTCCGTTGACGAATTCACGGCATGCAGACGAGATTTACGACAAATATTTGGATGCAAAATCCCCCGACACGAGCGCGACGAATATCGCGTCGGCGTTGACGTATACGAAAGACCTGTTCGAGAACCCTGAAACGGCGAAAATCGTCTTGATTACGGACGGTAAAGAAACGGACGAAGATGCGAACGCGGTCATTCGGACGGTTGCGGCTCAAGGTACGCGTGTCGACACGGCGTTGATTGCCTCTGCCTATGACGGCAACGACGTGCAAATCATGAGCGTAGAGATGCCTGATTATCACGTGATGCTTGGCGAGGACTGCACCATGACGGTAACCTTGCAAAGCAAGAGCCAAACGACCGCAACGATTGAACTGTACGATAACGGCGAGGTAGATAAGCAATCGGCGTGGACGGGCGAAGTGTTGCAGGGCAAGCAAACCGTTTCGTTTATCCATGCGTTCAAGGAAGAGGGTATACACGAAGTCGCTTTCAAAATGACGGTAGAGGGCGACACGCTCGAAGAAAACAATGCGTATTATACCTATTTGAATATAGAAGTATTTAACAAGCTTTTGATTTTGGAAAGCGTCGAGGGCGAGTCGGAAAAATTGGTTGAAATGATTAACGACAAAAAAGCCTACGTGATAGACGTGATGACAACGTTAGACGAGAACTTGCCCACGACCGTTGACGGACTCCGTCAATACGACCAAATCATCTTCAACAACGTGGCAGACGTGGATTTACCCGAAGGCTTTACCGAGCTTGTGCAAGAATACGTCCAAATTTACGGCGGCGGCTTATTTACAATCGGCGGTAACGATTCAGCGGGGAATGCGAATGCATATAACCGTACCGACTTATACGGGACGGTATATCAAGAACTCTTGCCTGTGGAGGCAATCAACTACACGCCTCCTGTCGGGGTCGTCATCATAATCGACCGTTCGGGCTCTATGGGCGGCGAAGGCGGTTCGACTAAACTTGACTGGGCGAAAGCAGGCGCGTCCTCGTGTTTAGACGCTTTGTCTGAACGCGATTACATGGGACTTATGACACTCGACGACGAGCACAGCACGATTTTGGGCTTGACGCCCGTAACGCAAAAGGCGAAGATACTCGCGGCGCTCAACACGATTGAAACGGCAGAGGGGGCAACGGTATTTCCCGGTGCGATTGAGCGTGCAGGGCAAGCGTTGAAAGCGTTGCAGAACGTAGACAAACGCCACATGATTATCGTAACGGACGGTGAAGTGCCCGCCGAGCAAATCGAAGAATACGAGGCGCTCATTGAGGCGAACTACAAATCGGGTATCACGCTTTCGATTGTCGGCGTTGAAATGCAAAAAGGCTCGGCGGCGTATAAGCAAATGTCGAGCGCGGTAGAGCTTGGACACGGTCGACTTATCGTAGCCAAAGAACAAGAACTTGTCCGCTTGATGCGTGAAGAGCTCAAAGCTCCCGACATTCAAGAAGTCAACTACCAAGAGTTTGCGCCCATTATTCAAAACGCAACCTCGCCTCTTATACAAGGCTTGGAGCGCGGCACGGGCGAAGATAAAGACCGCTTGACGGTAACGTTAGACGGGTTCTACGGCGTGAAAGCGAGAGCCACTGCCGACGTAATCTTGGTTGGCGATTATACCGTTCCCATTTATGCACAATGGAAATACGGCAAGGGTATGGTCGGTAGCTTTATGTGCGACTTGAAAGGCACGAACGATTCTTGGTCGGCGGCGTTTATGGCTGATACCAACGGTAAGCAGTTTATTACGAACGTTATCAACAACCTGATGCCGACGGAGAATATTCGTCCGAGCGAGCTGAAAGTGGAGCTCAAAGAGGACAACTACACCAACAAATTAAGCGTTATCACGACGCTTAAAGAGGGCGAATACGTATCGGGGCAACTCATACAAATTACCCAATCGGGCGAGGTAGCGACTTCGCTTGCGGCGGTAACGGATAAGAAAGTGGAAGAACGCCGTGAGCTTGCTTGCTACGTAACGACCTCACTCAATGCGGAAAACAAATACAGCCGTTGCGATTTCGTTGTGAAAAAGAGCGGTGTGTATAAGTTAGTTCTGACGAAATACGACGCGGAAGGCAAAGCGATTTCCCAGCCTGTGGAACTTATTAAAGCGTTCGCATATTCGGAGGAATACGACGTATTCTTGGAAGAGGCGGAAATCACGCCGGAAGATTTGCTCTTGAAACTTGCGGAGCGTGGCGACGGCGCAATGGTAGCGGACTTGGAAAATCCGGAGGAAATCTTCGAGGGCTTTATCACGGCGATTGATAAGGAATTCGACCCGAGATTCCTGTTTATGATTATCGCGCTCACGCTGTTCCTGTTGGATATTGCGGTGCGTAAATTCAAATTCAAGTGGCCGCACGAAATCATTCGCGCGTACAGAGAAAAGAAATCGAAAAAATAACCGAGCGGCGGTCAAGATGTGATGTTTTAGTCTTGACCCCGTTGGAACGATTTGGCGAACTTTGGGAGATATTATGAAAAAGCTTAAAAAAATTGCTTTGTTGGGCATGATGCTTTGCGGACTTACCGCGTTTGCGGTGGGTTGCGGTTCAAACGCGCTCACCACGCCCACAGGCTTTGATTTAGACGATTCCAATCAACTGACTTGGACGGCAATCGAGGACGCCCGCAGTTATTTGATTGAAATCAAAAACGTGGCGACGGGCGAAAGCAAGGAAGTTACGGCTCGAAAGGCAACGTATTCGCTGTCCACCCTGCAAATGGGCGATTACCAAATCCGCATCAAGGCGGTGGCAGGCGGGCTTGACGGCAAGGACTCCGAGTGGTCGACAGCGCTGGAATTTCACAAGGACTACGAAACGGGCTGTATCTATACGCTTATCAATAACGTAGAATATGAAATTACCCGCGTAGGTATGGCGTCGGGCGTCGTCATGATTGAGGACGAGTATTTGGGCAAGCCCGTAACGAGCATTGCCGCGTCCGCGTTCAAGGGCAGTAGCCGTATTGAAGAAGTAGAAATCGGCGAAAACGTGCTTTCTATCGGCGAAAACGCCTTTTATAACTGTTCAAGACTTACGTCGGTAACCATTCCCGACACGGTCGAGAGTATCGGCACGTCGGCGTTTCAGGCATGCCGTGCCCTCAAAACAATCAACGTACCCAAAGGCGTAACGGCGATTAACGATTACACCTTTGCGTATTGCCGTGCTTTGGAGACGATTACGTTACACGACGAGCTTGTTTCGCTTGGCGAGGCGGCGTTCTCCGATTGTTCCGCGTTGAAATCCATCGTCATTCCCGACTCGGTAACGAGCGTGGGGAACTATGCTTTTTCCGCAAACGTTGCTTTGGAATCGGTAAAAATAGGCGGTGGCGTTACGGCAATCGGCGATTCCGTGTTCTATAAATGCGGAAAATTGACGGAAATCACGTTCGCGGAGGAAAGCTCGCTCGAAACCATCGGGGAAACCGCGTTCTCGGAATGTAAAGCCCTCGCGGGCATTTCCCTGCCTGAAAGCGTAACGAGCTTGGGCGACTGGTGTTTCTACATGTCTGAAAACTTAAACGACGTCGAGCTGTGCGACACGCTCGCGCATATCGGCTCGTATGCGTTCAACGGCACGAAACTGTACACGGACGCCGTTGCCGCGTCGCAAGATTTTATCTATGCGGACAACTGGATTATCGGTTGCACGGACGAAAAGCGTAAAACGATTACAAAAATTGAGATTGACACGTTAAAAACGGGTATCGTCGGGATAGCCGACCAAGTATTTAGCGAATGTCCCGAACTCACTTCCGTCGTATTGCCCGATACCATTCGTTTTGTGGGCAACTACGCGTTCTACAATAGCGGTTTGACGAAATTCCAAACGACGGGTAACAAGCTGGAAACGGTCGGCGACTACGCGTTCACGAATTGCGTATATTTAGGCAACCTCGTGCTCGGCGCGGGCTTGAAATCGATAGGCGACTATGCGTTCGCAGGTTGTAGCGCGCTATATAACAGCAGTTTAGGTTCGATTATCCCCGAATCGGTAACGTCGATAGGCACGTATGCATTCCACAGCACGGGGCTTTGGAATAACGCACCCAACGGCGCGATATATGCAGGCAACTGGGTTGTCGGCTACAAGGGCGCACCCGGTACGGTAACGCTCGACCCCGAAACAATCGGTATTGCGAACTATGCGTTCTATAAATGCGAATCGTTGACGGCGGTAATCGGTCTTTCGTATGCGAAATATATCGGACGCGGCGCGTTTTCGGAATGTCCCCGTTTGGCGACGGTAACGCTGAACAGAAATTTGAGAGAAATTGCCGATTTCGCGTTCTATAAATGTTTCTCGCTGTATAGCGTGAACTTACCTGCCCGTTTGACGTCTATCGGACGTTCGGCGTTCTATCAATGCGTAACGCTTTCCGAAATTGATTTCTCGGGCACGATAGTAGAAAAAGTCGACGATTACGCGTTCTATATGTGTATGGGTATGAAAACAATCGATTTCGGCACGTCGCTGGAAAGCGTAGGCGAATACGCGTTCTATAACTGCGCGGGCGTCGAAGAGCTGACAATTCCCTCCACCCTTGAAAAAATGGGCACGCGCGCGTTTGCGAGATGCAACGGCTTGAAAACGGTAACGGTGGAAGAGGGCGTAGAAACCATCGGCGAATACGCGTTCCACAGTAGCACGAATTTGCAGACGGTTATCCTGCCGGAGTCGGTGAAAACGATTGAGCCTTACGCGTTCTACAAATGCACGAATTTGAAAAACGTTGAGCTTGGCGGTGTGGAAACGATTGACGAATACGCTTTCTATAACAACGAAAAATTAGAAACGATTTATATCTCGGAGAACGTAAAGAGCATAGGCAAGTACGCGTTCAAGGGCGCAGGTGCGTTGACTTCTATCACGTTACCGAGCAGCGTATCGTCCATTGACGCGCACGCATTCTACGGCTGTAAATATATGACGATATACACCGATGCGGCAAATGCTGCTGCGACCTCTTGGAACGAGCGTTGGAATTCGGGCTACCGTCCCATCGTTTGGGGCTGTACGCTTTCGGAGGACAAATCCTACGTAGTGTCTTTGACGGTTACGGAAACGACGCTTGAAAACGTGAAAGCGGCAAATGCGTTCGGCGCGCCCCTGCGCGAGGGATATAAATTTCTCGGTTGGGCAACGACGGCAAACGCAACGGAGGCGGAATACGTCGCAACGAAACTCATTGAAATTCCCGTCGGCACAACGCTTTATGCCGTGTGGAAAGAAAAGTAATCGATTGCAATAAAACAGAAACAAAAAACAAGATTTCCGAAAGAAGGAGAAGGATAGCATGAAAAAGATAAGAAAATGTTTGTTGACGCTGGGCATGGTGGTATGCGGCGGACTTGCTTGTCTGTCGACGGCGGCTTGCGGCAACACGGCAAAATACGTCTTTCAAACGAACGGCGGCGCGGCGATTGAAACCGTAGAAGTGGAGGCGGGCACGAGCTACACGCTCCCCACGCCCCAACGCGAGGGCTATGCGTTCGGCGGTTGGTATACCAACGCGGACTTTTCGGGCGAGCCTGTAACGACCGTCGTGGCGGGCGAGGACCAGACTTATTATGCGAAATGGGAAAAGCAATACGCAATCACCCTTGCATTAGACGGCGGCACGCTTGTGCAATCGAAATTGTATTTAACGGAGGGCGCAAACGTATACGAGTATATGCAAGAATACAAGCCCACAAAAGAGGGGCTGGTGTTCGGCGCGTGGTTTAACGGCGAAACGGAGCTTGCGAGCGGCACGAAAATGCCTGCGGCGGAGCTTACGTTGACGGCGAAATACAAAGTCCAATATACGGTAGAGCTTTGGACGGAGAAATTAGACGGCTCGGGCTATGAAAAGGCGGAAGAAAACGTCGTCGATTATGCCTACGTCGGCACCAATTTTACCTCCGAGCAAAAGCTGACGGGCTTTACCGAAAACAAAACGCATACGAGCGCGGTAACAAGCAAAACGCTTTCGCAAGTTGCCTCTGAAAACGTGTTCAAGCACTATTTCGACAGAATTTCCTATAACGTATCCTTCCATTCGAACTATCCCGACGGCTCGGGCGAGGCGACTGCCCCCGTTTCCGTTGCCTACGGGCAATACGTAACCGTTCCCTCCGACTATGAATTCGAGGGCTATTGCCTTATCGGTTGGGCGACGAGCGCAACGGGCGAGGTAATTTATAAATCGAACTACCTCGAAAGCAGACTCTACGGCGGCGACAAGACGACGAAAGCAGACGAGTTTACGCCTGAACGCCACACCACGCTGTTTGCCGTTTGGGCAAAGGGCTACGTGGATATTTTCGGCGGCGACGACTACGTGTACTTGCTTGCAGAGGACGCGAAAGAAATTTACATTTCGCGCGGTAACGTATTTTTCCAAGCGGAATACAAATCCAAAAACAAAGAATTCGACCTTCTCGACGATAGCGATTCGGTTATCCTGTCGGGAAAACTGCTCGGCGAGGGAACGTATGCGTATTACAACGCCGTTCGCTCGGAGGCGGCAAACAGCTTGTACCAAGTAGGTACGGGGCTTGTCGAAACGACGAAAATCTATTTCGACGAATATAACGGCATTCAATACGTAGACACGAAAGCGGCAAAAACCTCGAACGGTACGTATTATATCGACGAGGGCGGTTACTATATCGCGACGTTCACGGACGGCGAGCTTGCGAACAAGACGCTGACGATTTTGACGGGTACGGTAACGGCAGACGACGGCACGGAACAGCCTGCGTTCCAGCTCCGCAACGAGGACGAGGTTGCGCTCGGTTCGCTCACGCGCTATTTTGTCAACGGCTTCCAGCTTTCGGCGGCAAACGTATATCAGTTGACGTTGAACGGTTGGGGCACGGCTACTTATAACACGGGCTCGGGCAACGCGACGTTCAGCTATACAATGGACGCAGAAACGCAGACGATTACCTTGAACAATTCAAGAGGCGCATTAGAAGCGGTTTTGAAAGTCATTGAGGTAGGCGGCAAAAAGGGCTACATGCTCTATGAAGAAAAACTTGAAAAATCCTTGACGCTTAGCGGCGGCGCGACGTTAGAGCTCGACGGCGTGAGTGCGGCGACGTATACCAGCGGCACGAAGATTTTAGAGGGTTACTACACGGCGAAAGAATCGGCGTTCGGCGGCTTTGTGATTTCGTTCACGGCAACGACGAATGAATCGCACACCTTCCTCATCAAGATTACGACCCCCGAAGACCCTGACGAAACGGACGACGTAGTCCCCGAAGATATTTACACAATCGAAAAGAAACCCAACGGCTATGCCGAATACTATTACCAAAACGACAATTCCACCTACTACGCGCCTTTGCTTGTCATAAACGACACCCCTGCAAAGGACAGCGCAACGCTCTACGGCTACACGTCGGAACGCGAATACGTCAAGGTTTCGGAAGGCACGTTCGTATTCAATGATACGACCAAGCTGTACACGTATACCGCCGACCCCGATAAAACGGTTACGGGCACGGCGGCGGCTACGACCCCTGTTGATATTGAAAAAATCGAGTGGTTCACGTGCGCAATCGACGACGCGAACACGGAATTTGCGATTAACTATTGGTACACCGTGAAAGAAACGGGCAAGGACGCGCAAACGCTGAACGTCGAATACACGGCGAAGAAAGCGGGTAGCAACGCGACTTTGACGATTGTCGCAGGGCTTGCGATTTACAAAGCGGACGGCTCGGTGGTTACGGGTACGTACACCACGTCGGAAGACGGCATCACGACCATTTCTCCTCGTTATGGCAACAAGGTGTATTTGGAAATCGACGAAACGGAAAAGAAATTCGAAGTGCTCGCGCACGCGCCTTATAACGCGTATCAAATGGGCGCGGACGGCAAGAAGAACGAGAAAGTGTATATCGCGTTCGACGGCAAGGGCGGCGCGACCTATACGGTAGAAAAGGACGGCGACGACGAGGTTTACGCAGGCACGTATGAAGAGCTGGAAAAGACCTCGACGGGCAAGGACGAAACCGTGTATCAATTCACGGCGACGGGCAAGACCTTTGAGTTCCTGTTAATCAATAAAACGTTCTATCCCTATAACGAAAGCTACAACGGACAGTACCGCGCGGCTGACGGCGCGAGATTGACGCTCGACGGCTACGGCTATTGGGCGACGTATACGACGACGAACGGCGATAACTATTCGGGTTATTACAACGTTGCAAACGCAATCGTCGGTTTGAACGTCGGCGGCGAATACCGCTATTTCGACATTAAGGACGAGGGATTTAGCGTGCGTGGTTTGGAATACGGCAAATACGAAGTTTTGGACAATCAAGCAAAACGCGGTTTGTGGGTAGAGTTCGACGGCAAGAGCGGCAAGCTTTCGGTTTCGAACGAGGACGGCTATATCACGCAAAACGGCACGTATACGGTCAACGGCAAGGTGTTCGTGCTTTCGTATACGGCCGGCAGTGAAACGGTAACGCTCACGGGCGAGTGTGCGGAAATCGGACTTTCGGCAGAAGAAACGGGTATATTTACCGTCAGCCATAAAGAAGTCGTGCAAACGTTCGTCTACGTGAACGCGGCGCGCGAACTGTTAAACGTGTTGATTTTGGACGACGTCGGCAACGCGGTTATGTACGACGAGGCGGGTGTGAAGAACGAGGGCAAGTATACGATTATCACCAATACCATGCTCTACTATGAACGTAACGACGGGTTAGACGGCTGCATTTATATCTACGACAAGGCGGCAGGCACGGCAGAGCCCATTCAATTCACGGCTCGCGGCTATTTCACGAAAGACCTTGAATCGTTGCTGTTCTCCAAATACGGCTTTGCCGTGTTCAACGGTGGCGACCGCTATTATTACAACGTTGTGAATAACGAAGTGGTGATTTACCGTCAAGACGCAACCGACGCGAAGGCAAACGAATACGGTTTCGTTGCGGACACGAGCTTTGGGCGTATTGACCAAACGCAAAAGGTGTATGGCGGCAAGACGTATTATGCGAATAACGGACTTTCCATTTCGTTTGCGCGCAAAGAAGGCACGGAAACGCAGTATCCGATTTTGGACGATACGTATTTGGCGGGCGCAATGAGCACACTTTCGTTTGCACCGTCCGGCGACGGCGAGTTCTCGGTAATCGGTCAAGCGAATATCGGCACGGCAACCAAACCGTTCAGCTGTAAGGTAGTGCGCACCAGCGAAAGCGGCGCGTTGGAAACCTACGTAGACGTAGGCGGCGCGACGGGCGTATACCGTTTCTATATCACCGTTGATTATAAGGGCGGCGAAAACGACAATACCTATCAAATCACGGGTATGCGTTGGATTAGAACGGCACTTTCGTATAACTATCTGTCCGTATATTACAACTACTACTATTTCTACGGCTCGGCGGCTGCGAACACGTATGAAAACGATTTCGGCGAACTGTCCGTGAACCGTGAATATAACGCGGCAGGCGAAGAAACGGATTGCTACGTAACGGCAGAGTTTGGCGAATTATCGGAAATGTACGACACCAACGGCAACGTCGTTTCCTTTGAAAGAGCGACGTATAGCGAGGAGAGCGATTCGTATCCCTATGCGGAGTTCACGGCAGAGGACGGTTGTGTGTATCGCTTGTATTTCCTCATTGCTAGACACCCTGCATTCGTCAACACGGAGGGCTATCGCGTCTATGCGTTGACCCGTCAAGACAAACCGACGGTGGCAGAGGGCGGCTATTCGCTGACGGTAGAGAGAGTTATCACGTCGGAGGCGAATATTGCGGCAGGTAGAATATTCAGCGTAGAGCTCAAAGACGCGAACGGCGAGATTGCATACGACTACGTATTCTTCAAAGGCAACACCGTATCCTACGTATCGCGGACGAAGAACGACGACGGCATTATCACGGCAACGACCTATTACATGATTGAATTGACGGAGGAGTCGGATGCCATCGGCGGCGAAGAGGATAAAGAGAAAGTGAACAAATACGTTTCGGCAACGGTAACGGCGGAAACGGTCAACACGTATTACAACGAGGACGAAACCTCCTACGTAGACGTGAGCGCAACGCGCGGCGTAGTGTTTATGTCGATTGACGGCAAAATCGTGCTTGTAAACGAAAGCACGGATAACGGCAACTCGACGTATACGGTAGCGAGCAGCGACGGCAACACCTACACGGTGAAAATCGAGGGCGGTAAAGCAGTTATCACCCAAGCGTAAAAACAGGAAAAAACAGAAAGGATAAAAATTATGGCTAAAATGAAAAAACGGATGATTCAAATTACGTCGCTTGTCGGAGCGGCAAGCCTGCTTGGCGGATTTTTCTTGCAGAGCTTTGAGAACACGACTGACAAAGTGCAGACGCAAGCCGATTCCTACGTGTCGAAGTCAAACGCTTTGATTGATACGAACGTAGAGCAGTATTTCAACAGCGACGTTATATACCGTTTGCCCGAAACCGTTTCGGAAAATCAAGAAATTTCCGTCATCGTCAAAATGGACACGGAATCTATCGTTGACGCCTACGGCGATTACAAGGGCAACAAATCGTTGAGCGAATTCGCAAGCTCCAACGAGGCGAAGAAAATCGAATCGGTCGTAGAAAGAGATAGAAAACAGCTTTTGAAAAAGCTTGACAAATCGGGCGTTTCTTATAAAGTCGGCGAATACTACGACACCGTTTTGAGCGGTTTTGAAATTACGCTCAAAGCAAAGGATTTCGAAAAGGTCGACGAATTACTCTCCGCGCAGGCAAGCTTGATTGTCGGCGAGACGTATCAACCCGCCGTTTCCGAAGTGGTAACGAACGAAGTCGACGTCTATCCGACGGGTATTTTCGACAGCTCGTCTTCCGAATATCAAGGCGACGGCGTTGTCGTTGCCGTCTTGGACACGGGCTTGGACTACACGCACTCGGCGTTCAGCGTGAGTAATTTCACGACCAGCAAAGAAGCGTTCACGTTAGACGGCGCGAACGGCAGCGTTTCCATGTCCGAAAAAGTTTCTCAAACGGCGGCGGCGCGGTTTAGCGCGGGCTTGACGGGCGAGGACGTCTACGTGAACAAGAAAGTTCCGTTTGCCTACGACTATGCCGACAAAGACCCCGACGTTTTGCCGATTAACTCCGCACACGGTACGCACGTTGCGGGTATTATCGCAGGTAAAGACAACGAAATCACGGGCGTTGCGCCCAACGCGCAGCTCGCGATTATGAAAGTTTTCTCCGACGCGCAAGAAGGTGCGAAAACCTCTTGGATTTTGGCGGGCGTTGAGGACTGCGTTGTGCTCGGCGTAGACGTGATTAACATGTCGCTCGGCTCGACTTGCGGTTTCTCGCGCGAGGTGGACGAGGAGCGCATCAACGTTATCTACGACAGCGTTCGCGACGCGGGCATTTCCTTGATTTGCGCGGCGTCCAACTCCTATAACGCGACGATGGGTTCGGAGAAAAACGGTAACAATCCCTTGACTTCCAACCCCGATTCGGGTACGGTCGGCTCGCCCTCGACGTATGCGGCGGCTCTGTCCGTTGCATCGGTTGACGGTGTCAAGACCCCGTATTTGACGTATAAAGACGAAATCATCTATTTCAACGAAGCGTCTACGACAGACGCGGAGCAGAAAAAGGACTTCGTCGGCGAAATGTTAAAGACGGTCGGTAGCCCCGAAAGCCATGACTTCACCTACGTAACCATTCCTGGTATCGGTCGTTCGTCCGATTATCCCGAAGACAAAGAATTCTACGCAGGCAAAATCGTGCTTGTAAAGCGCGGTACGACGACGTTCGAAGAAAAAGTCCGTATCGCCATGAAAGAAAAGGGCGCGGCAGGTATTATTATCTATAACAACGTATCGGGTACGATTTCCATGTCCGTCGGCGACGACGTCGGCGCGGTGTGCTCGATTTCCCAAGACGACGGCGAATTGCTTGCGGCGGCGGGGACGGGTACGTTGCATATCAGCAAAGCGAACACCGCAGGTCCGTTCATGTCCGATTTCTCGTCGTGGGGACCTACCTCCGATTTGAAGATTAAGCCTGAAATCACGGCGCACGGCGGCGAGATTTATTCGGCGATTCCCGGTCAGGACTACGACAGACTGTCTGGTACGTCTATGGCGTCGCCCAACCAAGCGGGTGCGGCGGCTTTGATTCGTCAATACGTGAAATACAGCGGCGTGTTCGGTTCGGATTTGACGACCAACCAAATCACGGCAATCGTCAACCAACTGATGATGTCCACGACGGATATTATCTATAACAAAAACGGCTTGCCGTATGCAGTCAGAAAGCAGGGTGCAGGTCTTATCAACATCAACAAAGCCACCACGACGGAGGGCTATATCGCGACGTTCGACGAGGACGGCGTAGAAATGGATAAAACCAAGCTCGAACTCGGCGACGACAAAGACAAAACGGGCGTATACGAAATGTCCTTTGCCATTCGCAACATCACGAACCGTGCGGTTAGCTACGACGTAGGTTCGATTCTGTTGACCGAAGGCGTGAGCAAGATTTACACAAGTCATGGCGACACGACATCTACGCAAGACGGGTATTTGCTTGACAATTCCAACACCACAATCGTTTCGGTTGTCGGCGGTGAAAACACGGGCAATCGCGTAACGGTCGCGGCAAGCGGCGAGGCGAAAGTAACGGTTAAAGTCGTGCTTTCCGACGCGGATAAAAAGTATATGGACGATTCGTTTGAATACGGTATGTACGTAGAAGGGTTCATCACGCTCAAAGCGGTGAGCGGTGCGACGGTCAATATGAACGTACCTCTGCTCGCGTTCTACGGCGATTGGACGGAAGCGCCCATATTCGACGAAGAATACTACGACACGCACAAAGACGAAATCAACAAGGGCTTGGACGTCGAAGATAAGCTTATGGCAGACGCCTACGCAACCAAAGCAATCGGTAAGATTTACAGCGATTACATTTCCTATTTGGGCGCGTATTACTTCCAGCAAGACCCTTCCGCAACGCAAATTGCGGCGAGCAAAGAGCATATCGCGATTTCCAACCAAGAGGCGCAAGACGAAAAGGATAATTTCACCATTTGCGGTATCCATTCGGTATGGGCGGGCTTACTCCGTAACGTCAAGGAATTGACTATATCCATCACAGAGGACGCAACAGGCAAAGAAATTTTCAACAAGACGAGCTACAACCAAAGAAAATCGTATAGCTCGGGCAATACCATTTATTCGTCCAGCATCGAAGTCGATTTCGAAACGCTCGAACATAATTTGAAAAACAACACGCAGTATACCGTCAAGGTAATCACGTATATTGACTACGGCGAAAAATCCGAACAGAATAATGCGCGGAACGTCTTTGAATTCCCGCTGTATATCGATTTTGAAGCGCCTGTCATCACCGACGTAACCTATCGCACGGAATACGACAAATCCACCAAAAAGACCAAACTTTTTGCAGATTTGAGCGTTTACGACAATCACTACGCGCAGGCGCTCAGTATCGGACAGGTCGTGCCTGAAACCGACCCTGAAACGGAGTACATCTTCTCGTTGGAAGCGTTCGGTAAATACCTCACGCCTATCTATTCGTCCTTTAACTCGACGTCGAAGGTAACGGTTGAGCTCACCGATTACGTTTCCAAATTAAAGAACTCGGTAAGCTCGAAATACGACGAGGACGGCGAGCTGACGATTGACTACAACAACAATTCGTTTATCGCCTCTTGCTATGACTATGCCATGAACTCGGCGACCTACGAAATCCGTTTGCCCGACGAAATTTTGGCAATGTATTTCTCCGAAGAAGAAATCACGTTGAGCCCCAACGAAAAGCTGGAAATTTCGGATATTTTGAAAGTATATCCCGGCGAAAGCTGGATTCAAACGCTTGACTTTGAAACGAGCGACAAGTCGGTGGTAGACGTTGTCAACCAAACGATTCTCGCCAAAGCGAGCGGCACGGCGGTTGTGAAAGCCATCGGTTACGACACGGACGGCAACCGCATTATGACGAGCGTGAACGTCAAGGTACTTGCACCGACGGACGAGGGCTACGTCAAGTACGACCCGCTTTCCGTCAACAAGTTCGAAGTTACGGGCTATGAAACGAAGAAAGCGTATTATTCCGTATCCAACGACGAAAGAGAAATCGGTGAAACGGGCGACGTGCGCGATTTCGACGGCGAATTCAAGCTCACTATGTTCCCGTCGGAGAGCGTAACGCTTGAATATACGCTCGATTCCTACGTGCCCGACGAAACGGAAGTGGTATTTGAAGTGGGTAACTCCAAAATCGCGACGGTTTCGGCAGACGGCACGATTGTAGCACAGGCAGAGGGTACGACCCGCGTCAACGTACTTGTCAAAGTCAACGGCAAAAAGACGGGCGACACGGTGCGTATCAATATCGAAGTCAAAGACCCGTTCACGACCAACGCTATCTACTTAATGTCGTATAAAGGGCTTGGCGGCGAGGTTATCATTCCCGACGACCGCGGCTTGACGACCATTTACGCCTATGCGTTCTCTAATTATGAATACGTCGATAAAGACGTCAACGCAGGCGACGTTATCGACGACGAAGACCCTTATTTAATCAAGCCGTTCTATATCGGTGAAAACACGATTACCAAAGTCGTAATTCCCGAAGGCGTAACGACTATCAATGAATATGCGTTTGCGAAGTTGACGGCTTTGGAAGAGGTCGTTTTGCCCAAATCCTTAACGACGATTGGTGTAGGCGCGTTCTTGGGCTGTGAAAAATTAAAGAAAATCAACCTTGAAAACGCGAAGTTTATCAACGAAAAAGCATTCTACGGTTGCGCTTTGGAGGAAATCGATTTAAGCTCCGTCGTTGCAATCGGTAACAACACGTTCGAGCGTTGTAAACTCGGCTACGTGGAATTGCCCGAAACCTCGCAATCGCTTGGCAAGGGCGCGTTCGCGAACAACCCGTATTTGTCGAGCGTGGTGTTCGAGGCGTCCAAAATCAAAATCGGTCCAGAAGTATTCAAGGGCTGTGCGCAGTTGTCGTCCATTGACGTTAACGCGGCGGTTATCGCCTCGCGTGCGTTCTTCGGTTGTGAAAACCTGTCGCAGGTAACGCTCGGCAAAGACGTTGCCGTTATCGGCGAATACGCGTTCGCAGGCACGAAAGTCGCGAAGTTTACGCTCGATAACAACCAAACGTTTACCGCAAAAGCGGGCGGCGCGCTCATATACAAGGGCACGGAGCTTGTGCTGGCAGCACCTGAATATGCAGGCGTCGCAAACGAAGTAACGCTTGGCAGCGACACGACGTCGATTGCGACGGGTGCGTTCTCAGGCAACGTCAAGATTTTCGGCGTAGTGGCGAACAGCGTAACGAAAGTGGGTGCATATGCGTTTGCGGATTGCTCGAATTTGGAAACGGTATCTTTCGATAACGTGGAAGAAATCGACACGCACGCGTTTGCAGGCACGGCGATTAAGGCATTGCCCAAGCTCGACAAGGTGGAGAGAATCGGCGACTACGCATTCTCGAACACGGGCGTAACGTCCGTATCGATTGCAGACGGCGCGATTGTCGGCGACTATGCGTTCGCGGAAAACACCAAGCTTGAAACGGTTACTATCGGCGACGACGTTGTGCTCGGCAAATCGGCGTTCTATTGCCCGGTAAGAATGTATACCTATGAAGCAACGGGCGATTTAGAGACGTATTACACGCCGTATACCTACGAGGTAAAAGACGAGCAAGGCAACGTCATTGAAACGTATAGCTACCGCCGTTATAACTATGCAGACGGCGTACTGTCCCGCATCAAGACGGTTACCATCGGCGACAACGTCGTAATCGGCGAATCGGCGTTCTTTGGCCACGCGAAGATGACCACGCTCACGCTCGGCGAGGGCACGGTTATCGGCGATTACGCGTTTATGAACGCGGCGGGCTTGACGGAAGTCGATTTGTCCAAAGTTAAATCGGTGGGCGCGTCCGCATTCTCCGGTTCGACGACGCAGGATTATTGCAAAGAGGACAACAAATGGTTCTATGCGTATGAGAGAGAATACGTAAACGGCGAAGTGGTGATTACAGGCTATGCGTATTCCAACTTCGCGCCTCAAATCGCGACGATTGATTTGTCGGCGGCAACCTCGCTCGGCGACGGTGCATTCGCGTATAACAGCGCGTTGCAGACGTTGACAATCGGCGAAAACCTGAACGCTGTTTCTGGGTATGCATTTGCGGATTGCGAGGGCATTGCAACGATTGATTTGAAAAACGTAACGAGCGTTGGCTCGTATGCATTCTACGGCACGAGCTTGCAACAGCTCAACCTTTCCAAAGTAGAAAACGTAGGCGAATCGGCGTTTGCGTTGACGTCGCTGGAAAGCTTGACACTCAAAGAGGGGACGGTTATCGGCGATTCGGCGTTTGCGTATTGCGACGGGCTTGCGACGGTGGAAAAGCTTGACAAAGCGACGAAAATCGGCGCGAACGCGTTCAAGGGCACGGCATTGACGTCGGCGACGCTCACGGAAGTTATCGAGCTTGGCGATTTCGCGTTTGCGGAGTCCAAGATTACAAAAGTAGCGCTCGGCGACAAGCTGGAAACAATCGGCGAAAACCCGTTCGCGGGTTGTGAGATTGCGACCTACGGCAAGCAAGAAAACGAGATGTTCAACGGTGCGCTCATTGGCACGAAACTGAACGAAAACTATGCAATTAGCGAAACGGTACAGGTCATTGGCGGCGTGCTTTACAGCAAAGTTCCCAACGGTTTGACGCTCGTTTCCTACCCGATTGGAAAAACGGATGATTCGTTCGTTGTCGAGGAGGGTACGGTTCGTATCGCGGCGCAGGCGTTCCGCAATGCCGCGCTCCGCAACGTAACGCTTGCAACCACCTTGAAGGCAATCGGCGACAAGGCGTTCTATGAATGCGACAAGCTGTTTATGGTCGTGTTCACGAGCTACGACGCGCCTGTTTTGGAGGAAGAATACGACACTGCATATATTTCCCTTGAAAACCTGCCTTTGAGCGGTATGTACGACGTATACGAGGGCTTGGGCATTTCCAAGTATTATATGTGGAACGTTACGAGCAACTTCAATAACTTCTACTTTGGTGCAAACTTCGTCGATTATATCGGTCATACCGACGGTGCGCTCGTCATGGTAAAACCTGCCAACGGTCAGAATTACAACACGTTCATTTTGGAACAGTATTTCTCGTCTGTTGTCGAGGGTAGCAACGCCGCAACGGAAAACACGCTTGCAGTAATGGCGTTGATTGCCGCGTTGCCCGACGTGATTGCATTGTCGGACGAAGCGCAAATCGTGGCGGCGAGAGCGGCATACGATAAGATGAGCTCGCTCGAACAGAAAGCGTTGGTGGCGAACTATTCCAAGCTCACAGCGGCAGAATCCACACTCCTGTATTTGAAATTACGTGAAGAGGGAGGCGGCGACTCGCAAGAACCCGTTGCACCGCCCGTAGCCGAGCAAACGCCCGCATACGTTGGCTATATCATGCTCGCAGTCGGCGTGGTGATGCTTGGAGGTCTTGGTTTTGCGCTCGTTGCAGGAAAAAATAAAGGAGAATAACGGACGGAAAAGCATAGACGATACTGCCTACCGTTCGGAGGGTATATGAAAAAGAAATCGAAAATCATTTTAACGCTAGGTTGTCTGTCTGCGGCGTGCTTAATCGGCGGGTGCTCCGCCTCCACGCTCGTAGACGACTACAAGAAAAAGGGGTATACCGTTTCGGTAACCTACGATGCAAACGGCGGCAAATTTTTAAGCCGCGACGGGGTAACCATTCAGGATATGTTCAATCCCTCGCAGTACCAAAAAGACGGCGACGGCACGGTGCATATCAAGCTTATGGAACCGACGGACGAGAACAGAGTGGGAAGCGGCTCGGAATCAGTCAAACTTACTCTTTCCGACCATTTCTTTGCGGGTTGGTATAAAAACCGCGAGGTCGTGAAAGAAAACGGCGTACCCGTTGACAAAAACGGTCGCGAGCTCAAACAAAAAGAGGACGGAACTTACGTCTATGCGACCTTGCTCGACGGCGAAAAGGAAACGATAGTTACGCCTGCGTATACGTATTCGGGATACTGGGATTTCGAAACGGATACGATAGACTACACTTCGACCATGACGGAATACTCCATGACGCTGTACGCGGGTTGGGTGGAATACTACGAATTCCATTACTACTACCAACAAGACGGCGTATGGACGAAAATGGACGAGGTTACCAAGTTCGACTATAAAACGACGAACGCGGCAAACTCCACGACGGCGGACAAGGACACCATTTGGTTGCCGCAATGGAGCGAGGGTGCTATGAATTATACCCATGCCTACGCAAACGGCGCGGACTACGCATTCCCGCAAGTCGAAAACACGACCTTTTCCAAAGCGTATTTAGACGAGGCTTGCACGCAAGAAATCGTAGGACAGACGGAGCACTACGGCACGCTTGACCCGAGCTACGGCGACGGCAAAGCCTTGAAAGTGGAAAACCGCGTGCAGAATATCTACGTCGTGGTAGACGAGGGCGAGCACTATCGCATCAGCACGGCGAAACAGCTCCTCGATAACGCGAACCTCAAAGGTATCTACGAGATTCAAGCGGATTTAGATTTCAGCGGTTTGAATTGGCCTTCGACGTTTACCTACGGCAAATTCAAAGGACAAATGTATTCGTCGGCGGGGCAAAACTACACCCTTTCCAACATCACGGCGAAATATTCTTCCGAGTCCTCCGACTACGGCGGTGTGTTCGGTCGAATTGACGACGGGGCAAAGCTTGAAAATCTGACGTTTGAAAACGTAACGGTGGATTTGAGTTATACGGGTTCACCCAAAGACGACAGATATTTTGGACTGCTTGCGGGCGAAATCGAAGAAGAGGCGGAGATTGCGAACGTTGCCGTCGGCGGCACGCTCAAAATCGGAAAAATCACACCACGCGGCGATTGCAGTTTCCATTTGATTGCCAACGGAAAGACGACGGGCATCACCCAAACGGAAATCGCCTTGCAAATCTACGGCGAGAAGAAATTAAACGACGAAACGAAATTTAACTTCTCTATCGACCCGAACGAGGCGGACGCGGTAACGGTGGCGGAGGACGGAACGGTAACGATTAACTTCTTATCGTCCACGAAATACTTAACGCAAGAAATTTATAATATCAATACACAAACAAACGGAGGTAACTAACATGAAAAAGAAAACAATGATGCGCGTATTGAGCACGATGCTTTGCGGTGCGGTCGTTCTTTCTTCTTCGTCGTCGCTCGTAGCGTGCGGCGGTAGTAGCAAGGACAGTATCGTATTGATGACGGAAGAATTGAGCGGCTTGTTCAATCCTTTCTATGCAACGTCGGGTACGGACATGGACGTAGTAGGTATGACACAAATCGGTATGCTTTCTACGGACAGCGAGGGCTTGCCTATCGCAGGCGACAACGAACCTACGGTCGTTAAGGCGTTTGCCGACCCCGTCTATGACGCGACGAAAGGCAAGGACGGCGAATCGACGTATACGTTCGTCATCAAAAACGGCTTGAAATTCTCGGACGGAAAGCCTTTGACGATGAACGACGTCATGTTCAATATCTACGAATACCTTGACCCCGTCTACACCGGTTCTTCGACCATGTATTCGATTGACATCAAGGGGCTTTCGCAGTATCGCACGCAGAAGAACACGTCGGACGGCGGCGACGAGGAGAGCGCAAAACTTTCCGCGAACGCGGCAGGCGCGGCGCAGGACAGAATCGACGAGCTCAAACTCGTGTTTGAGGATAAGGTTGACGAAGAGGACGACGATTTCAACGGTATCACCCAAGACGAAATGCTCGCGGCAATCAGAGCGCACGACGTGAACTCCGCGTATATGGACGCAGTTGCGTCGGAAGCGGAGCAAGAAGAGCTTGAAATGAGCGACTATCGCGCTATGCTCGAAGCGGACTATACGTACACGCTCAAAACGTTCAAGGAAGAGTTGGAATCTGACTTTAAGGCGGCGAAAGAATCCTACGATTTGACGACGATGCCGTATAGCGAATGGAAGACAGAGCTTTCCAACGACATTTTCAAATTCTTCCTCTACGAGGGTTGGATTACGCCGAAATACGAAGAAGTAAAAGGCAAGAAGAACAAATTGAAGATTGAAAAGTTTGAGGGCTCGACCGACGTTTCCAAGCTGACGCAAGAAACGGCAATCGAAAGAGTGTTCAACAACACGGTTGAAAACAACTTGAACTCCATTTTGACCATGTGGGGCACGTCGGGTACGTTGCGCACGCAATATACGGCGGACGCTATGGATATTTTACTCCACAACAACGCAGACGACGACGGCTCGTTGGAGTTCCCCAATATTTCCGGTATCGTTTCGCTCGGCCACACGACGGACGTTCCGTCGGTGAAAATCGGCAACACGACGTATAAAGTCGCGCACGAGCATAACGCGGACGGCACGCCGAAAAACAACGACGAATACGACGTTTTGCAAATCACGATTAACGGACAAGACCCCAAAGCCATTTACAACTTCGGCTTTACCGTTGCGCCTGCGCATTACTATGCGTCGAAGAACGGCACGGGTAGCGACGTTGTGATTGATATTAAGAACAACAAGTTCGGCGTGGAATGGGCGAGCAGCGAATTCCAGAGTAAGGTTATTCAATCGCAACAGCACGTAGAAGTGCCCGTCGGTGCGGGTGCGTTCATGGCGACGGACGAGAATAACTCGGATATGCCTACGGGTGCGAACTTCTGGAAGAGCAGCGTCGTATATTTCAAAGCGAACCGCAATTTCATGTTCGATGTAAAAGCAGAGAAAATCCGTATGCAAGTCGTCAGCCCCTCCAACGCGCTTGACAAACTTGAAAGTGGTGAAGTGGACTACGTTATGCCGCAGTTCACGAAAGCGAACTACGACCGTCTGGAAGGCATGAAGAGCAAGGGCTACACGCCGCTTGACGCATGGCAGCTCGGCTACGGTTATATCGGTATCAACGCAGGTAAAGTGCCTAATATCAACGTTCGCCGTGCGATTATGTCGGCTATGCAGACGTCGCTTGCGCTTGAATTCTACGAGGCAGGCACGTGTAAAACAATCGATTGGCCGATGTCTATGGAAAGCTGGGCGTATCCGTTCGAGGACGACGGCGAAACTTCAAAAACGCCTCCCGCAAAATACGATTACACGAAATGGGCGGGCGTAGACCAAGCAAAGAGCAAGATTGAGAAGTATATGGGCGAGGCAGGCGTAAGCGCAGGCGATTCCGACTTGAAGATTAAGTTCACGATTGCAGGCGCGTCGATTACCGAGCACCCGACGTATACGGTATTCAAGCAGGCGGCGGAAATTCTCAACGACATGGGTTGGGACGTGGAAGTTAAAGCCGACTCGCAAGCACTCACCAAGCTTTCGACGGGTTCGCTCGAAGTTTGGGCGGCGGCTTGGGGCTCGACGATTGACCCTGATATGTACCAAGTATACCACAAGAACTCGTCGGCAACCTCCGTATATGCGTGGGGCTACCGTGAAATCAAGAGCAACGCAAGCTACTACACGGAAGAAAACAGAATTATCAACGATTTGAGTGATTTGATTGACGACGGCCGTGCGATTACCGACAAAGAAAAACGTTCGGAAATCTACGAGGATGCAATGGAGCTCGTGTTAGAGCTTGCGGTAGAAATGCCCGTATATCAACGTAAGAACTTGTATGCGTATAACAGCAAGGCGGTAAAAGGCTTTGCGGAAGCGTCGAGAATTAATCCCTACACTTCTCCTTTGGAAAAGATTTGGGAACTCGAATTGATTAAATAATAGCAGGGTATCGCCCGATTTATTCGGGCGATAGGAGAAAAAATGGTTAAATATATACTCAAAAGAATCGGAATGGCTTTGCTTATTTTGCTCGGCGTTTCGTTCATACTCTATGCTTTGCTCCGCTGTATGCCGACGGACTTCATTGAACAGAAAATTGTCAATTTGGCGACGTCCGGCGTTAAGGTTACCGAAGAGTTTAAGCAACAAATGTACAAAACCTACGGTTTAGACGGCAATATCGTACAGGGCTATTTCAGTTGGCTCGGCAACGTTTGCCGTCTGGACTTCGGCAAAAGCTTTATCAGTCAGCGTGAAGTCGTTTCGGAGATTTTCAATGCAGACAGAATGGGCACGTCCTTTTTCGTAGCGGCGGTTGCAATGGTATTTGAATTCCTGATTGCAATTCCGCTCGGCATCACGGCGGCAACGCATCAATATTCGGTGCGCGACTACGTGGTAACCGTGCTGGTTATTATCGGTATTTCCCTGCCGTCGTTCTTCTTTGGACAGGTGCTCAAAGACCTGTTCGCAAACAAGCTCGGCTGGTTCCCCGTATCGGGCATGAAAGACGCGTCGATTACGTATGCAAACGGGTTTGAGGCTTTGATTGACTACTTGCGGCATATGTTCTTGCCCATTCTCACTATCTTCATTTTAAGAATCGGCGGCAGAATGAGAACGACGAGAACGAACATGCTCGAAGTGCTCAATTCCGACTATATCCGCACGGCAAGGGCAAAGGGCTTGAAAGAGGGCAAGGTCATTTACAAGCACGCGTTCCGCAACACAATGATACCGCTCGTAACCAGCCTTGCAGGGCTTATTCCCGCGCTGTTTTCGGGTGCAATGCTCACCGAGCAGGTATTCGACTTAACGGGTATCGGTAACTACGCCTTGACGGCAATGACGCAAGGGGATATTCCCGTCATTATGACGTATAACATGTTCCTCGCGTTCCTGTCGGTTACGGGCATGTTACTTGCCGACTTAATGTACGGCGTGGTCGACCCGCGCGTGAAACTCGCGTAAAGGAGAGAGAAATGGAAGAAAAGAAAGAATTAGAAAACGTAGAAACCGAAGAAATAGCAACGAAAGCTATCGACACGTCGGACACGGAAACGCCGCTTGATAAAAACGTACGGCTTATGTCCCCGACGAGAATGTTGCTCCGTCGTTTTTTCCGTTCCAAGCTCTCCGTAACGGGCTTGATTATGCTCGTTGTACTGTTCGCGTTCTGTTGGCTCGGTCCTGTCGTATATCAGCGTTGGGGCGAAACGGAAACGGATAGAACGGGTAATATCGAATACGCCGACTATGCGATTGAATCGGACGACGGCGACTTCATTCAAATCGTTATCACGGACAACGGTATCAACGCGCTTGCGCCTCCCTCCGCCGACCATTTTTTAGGTACGGACGAACAGGGCATGGATATTTTCACGCGCTTGATGTACGGCGGTAGACTTTCGCTGACAATCAGCTTTTTAGCCGTCTTTTTAACCTCGTTTTGGGGGATAGTGCTCGGCGGCGTCGCTGGGTTCTATGGCGGTGCGGTGGATAATATCATTATGCGTATATGCGACGTCTTGATTTGTTTGCCAACGCTACCGTTGATGCTGATTATCGGTACGGTGCTTGATGCAAACGGCGTACCCTCGCAATATTATATCTATTTGTTGATGGGCTTGCTGTCGTTGTTCTCTTGGCCGGGCATGGCGCGACTTGTGCGCGGACAAATCCTGTTCTTACGCGAGCAGGAATACATGGTGGCGGCAGAGGCAATGGGATATTCTACGCCGAGAAGAATTTTCAAGCATTTAATCCCGAATATTTTGCCGCAAATTCTCGTGTCTATGACCATGTCGCTCGGTAGCATGATTTTGTATGAATCGACGCTTTCCTACCTCAATCTCGGCGTGCGAATTCCGTTCGCGTCGTGGGGTACTATGGTAGAGGTTATATCCAAGCGTAGCGATATTCTGCAAAACAATTTCAACGTTTGGGGACCTCCGGGCGTGTGCATTATTCTCGCCGTGTTGGGATTCAACTTTATCGGCGACGGCTTGCGCGACGCGCTTGACCCTAAGCAGAGGAGATAAGCAATGGCAAAATTTACGTTATTCCACAAAAAACAAGAGGGCGCGAAGAGTAAGAGCACTTCCGCGCACTATATGACGGGTAAGGAAATCCGAGAAATTGCCCGCGCGAATAAGATTGAAATGCAGCGCTTGGAAAAGGCGAAAAACCGCAAAGTGCCGCAATCGGAGTATACGACCGAAATGAAAGACAATAACAACATTTTGGAGGTGGAGAATTTACATTCCTATTTCTTCACCGACCAAGGCGTTGTCAAGGCAGTCAACGGCGTTACGTTTAATATCCCCGCCAACTCAACGGTGGGTGTGGTAGGCGAATCGGGTTGCGGAAAATCCGTTACGTCTATGTCCATTATGCGGCTTTTACAAGGTCCTTCGGGGCAGATTGTAGACGGCTCTATCCGTTTCAAGGTCAGCGATTTCAAGCGCGACGAAAAGGGGAACTATATCCCTGTGTATGAAAAGGACGAGAATGGGAACGTAGTTTGCGAGCCCGTGCTCGATAGCAAAGGCGCGCCCAAGCTCGACAAGGACGGCAAGCCCGTCGTCAAGCCCAAACAGGTGTTAGACGCAAACGGTATCGGCGTGTTTGAACAGGAAGAAACGGTTTTGGATATTGCCAAAATGCCTATTCGGGAAATGTACCGACTTCGCGGCAGACAAATGGCAATGGTATTCCAAGAACCGATGACCTCGCTCAACCCCGTGTTTACGATAGGTAATCAGCTTGACGAGGTAACGCTTTTGCACGTACCCGGCGCTACGAACGAGTTTGCAAAAAAGCGTTCGATTGAAATGCTGAATATGGTCGGAATTGCTATGCCTGAACGCGTGTATGCGTCTTATCCCCACGAACTTTCGGGCGGTATGCGCCAACGCGTTATGATAGCAATGGCACTTGCGGGCGAACCGCGTTTGATTATTGCCGACGAGCCTACGACCGCGCTCGACGTAACCATTCAAGCGCAAATCCTCGATTTGTTCAACGATTTGAAAAACAAAATCAACAGCTCCATTCTCTTGATTACGCACGATTTGGGCGTAATCGCGGAAATGGCGGACTACGTTGTGGTTATGTACGCAGGACGTATTATCGAGCAGGGCACGGCGTCGGAGATTTTCCACAATCCTTGCCACCCGTACACGCAAGGCTTGCAAAAATCCAAGCCGACAATGAAATCTTCGGCGGAGAAGTTGTTCAACATACCGGGCAACGTACCCAACCCCGTCGATATGCCGAACTATTGCTATTTCAAAGAAAGATGCTCCAAGTGTATCGGGAAATGCTCGGGCGATTATCCCTGTATGGTACAGGTAAGCCCCACGCATTTCGTCGCTTGCCACTTGTATGCAAATAAGGAAGACTGATATGGAAAAACAAGAAAACGGATTAAATTCCCTTGTAGAGGACAAGGCGAACGATTACACGAATTATGACGACGTTGCCGAAAAGGAACGCGAGGAAACGGAAAAAGCGGTAAAAATCGAGCAAGACAAGCTCTTACCGCCCGACCCCGACGCGATTTTAGAGGTACGCCATCTTAAAAAATATTTCACGCTGAAAAAGACGTTTATGGGCAAGCCCCTTTCCACGCTGAAAGCGGTAGACGACGTTTCGTTCAAAATCAAAGCAGGCGAAACGCTGGGTATCGTCGGCGAGTCGGGTTGCGGTAAAACGACGATGGGCAGAGCGGTTTTGAAACTTCATCAACCGACGGCAGGACAGGTCTTTTTCGAGGGGCAGGACATTGCAGGCTACACGCCCAAGCAAATGCGCGCGCTCCGCACGAAAATGCAAATCGTGTTCCAAGACCCGTATTCGTCGTTGCCTCCGAGAAGTACCGTCGGCGACATTCTCGCCGAGCCCGTGCGCGTGCATAATATTGTACCGCCCGAACAGGTCAAGGAATACGTCTTGAAAATTATGGAGCAATGCGGTTTGCGCGATTATTACTACGAGAGATACCCTCACGAATTTTCGGGTGGGCAAAGACAGCGTATTTGTATCGCGCGCGCTTTGGCGGTAAACCCCAGCCTTGTCGTTTGCGACGAGCCCGTTTCCGCTTTGGACGTATCCATTCAAGCGCAGATTATCAACTTGCTTAAAGAAATTCAAAGGGAAAGAGGTTTGACGTATCTGTTCATTTCGCACGATTTGTCCGTCGTGAAATACATTTCCGACAAAATCGGCGTTATGTACTTGGGCAGCATGGTAGAGTTTGGGGACAAGGACAAGATTTTCGACAATCCTATGCACCCGTATACGAACGCATTATTCTCGGCTGTGCCTAACCCCAACCCCGACGAAAAGACGAACAGGATTTTGCTCAAAGGGGATATTCCCTCGCCTGCAAATCCGCCTATGGGTTGTAAATTCCACACCCGTTGCCCCAAATGCATGGAAATTTGCAAACACGTTGCGCCCGTATACAAGGAATACGAGGAAGGGCATTTCGTGGCTTGCCATTGCTATCCGCAGGAATAAAACGATATGTCTAAAAAGAAAAAGAAGGAAAAAATCATTTACTACGACGACAATTCGACGATTAGCGATATGTCGAGCGTAAATAAAAAGGGTACGCCGCAACCCCCGCCTCCGCCGAGAAGAATTTCCACCTTTTCGGAGAAATGGCGCACCTATTGGGCGGCAGTCAAGTCTATGCTGATACCGCTTTGTATCGCTTTGACGGTGCTTGGTGTGTTGTATCTACTTTTGATGTTAGCTTCCGGAAAT
>JAFTKT010000062.1 GCA_017453145.1 Clostridia bacterium | reverse complement strand
AGAAAGCAAAATACTACGTAGAGAATACGAATCTTCCGATTATAAGCGTGGATGAATTCAATGCGACGCAAAGACTGCTTCAACGAAAAAGCCCGATAGAGAAAAAAAATTGCACACGATATGCTTTAACGAAAAAGATAGCTTGTCCTTGCGGCTGCTTTTATTCGAGAGTTGTAGTGAGGAGGAAAATATATTGGGAGTGCAAGCAGCATGAGGTGGTTAAAAGTGCTAAGCCCAGTACAAGACGAGTTCCCGAAAAGGATGTGAATAATGCATTTATAACGATGGTGAATAAAATGCAACAATGTCGAGCGTTGATCTTGCCTGTTGCTATATCGCAGACGGAACGATTGCAAATGAAAGCAGGCGGAACGACAGAACGTATTCGGGCGATAGATAGACAAATCGCCGAATTCAACAATAAAAATCTTGTATTGGCGAGATTGAACACTAAAGGAATTCTCCGTCCCACGGAATAGCGACGTCGTGATTAAGGGTTTAGAAGAGCCTTACGCCAAGAGAACGGTTGAGGGCGACTTGGGAATGCGCTATTCCGCTTTGGGCGTTTTGGCGTCGCTGACGGAAGAAGAAGTGAAACTGATAAATCTTGAAGAGGAAATCGACCTTTCCAAAGAGCTCCACTATTTAAGCGAGCACGTTGAAAACGTACCTTGTGGCGAACGTCAAGTAAAAATCGACAATATTATCGCAAGAATATGCATTGATAAAGCGATGTCGCGCCACGTGGGCAAAATGGAAGAGGCGTACACGCCTATGGGCATGCTATACAATCAATACGGCAAAGATTTGTCAAAGATAAACTACGTTATCGGCACGGGCGGCGTTTTGGTGCACAACGCAAACCCTGCAAACGTCTTGAAAACGGTGGAGTATAAGACGAAAAACGGTTTAGAGTTAAGACCGCGAACACCGAGATACTTACTCGATAAAGATTACCTTTTAGCGTCAATGGGCTTGCTTGCGGAAATCGACCCGTTGCTCGCCCTGAAAATAATGAAAAAACACATCGTTGCAGTATAAATTACTATTTCAAAGAGGTTTCAAAATGGTCAAGAATAAAAAACTTACAATGGAAGAATTTTTAGAGCAAAGAAAACAAGTTCTGGCGTCTTGGAAAACGGGGAAAGACTATCATTTGGATTTTGAAGAATCCATTCCCTTTTTGAAAAGCATACCCGAAGAGAAAAACTTTGCCTTAAAACTTGAAAAGGCAAAAAAGCAAAACGCAAGAAAACTCGTTCAACCGCGCGCAGGCGTGCCCGTATTGAATAAGCATATCGAGCTTTTGCAATACCTCCAAAACGCGGGCGCGGACTTCCTGCCCAGCACGATTGACAGTTATACCCGCCAAAACAGATATTTAGAGGCGGATAACGGCATCAAGGAAAGCATGATGAACGATAGAGCGCTTTTGAACGGTTTCCCTTGCGTGAACTACGGCGTTTCGGGCTGTATGCAAGTTTACGAGGCGGTTGACGTCCCTCTCCAAGCACGGCACGGCACGCCTGATGCCAGACTGTTATCCGAAATCATTCATGCGGCAGGTTGGACGTCTAACGAAGGCGGCGCAATTTCCTATAACCTCCCGTATGCAAAGAGCGTATCTTTGGAAGATTCCATTCGTTAATCATGCACGCCCTTGAAAAACTCCGTGCGGAAAAAATCTACGGATACAAGGTGTTCACGAAACCTTTATACCGTGAAAAGTTTTTAGATTTAGGGTTTAGGCTGTTAGTACAAGGCGAAAATTTCGTCGCACTGGAAGGCGGCGAAAGCAACATTTGGACAACGCTTCAAAATCTGAAAACCAAAATTCTGATGGATTTAGGCAGTTTTGACGACGACTACGGCGCTATCGTTATGAATGCCAACCCGTTCACTTCGGGGCATTTATCGCTTGTAGAACACGCCCTTTCCAAACACGGCAAAGTCCTGATTTTCGTGTTAGAAGAGGACGTGTCGGAGTTTTCTTTCAAGGAAAGGTTTTCCTTGACGTTCTTGGCAACGCGACAATACCGCGATAGAGTTTGCGTGCTCCCTTCCACCGACTACGTAGTAAGCAAAGCCACCTTTCCCGATTATTTCCTGCGCTCCGAGCAAGACGTTTCCCAAGCGCACGCCGAATACGACGCGATGCTTTTTGAGAAATATTTTATGAAAGAGTTAAACGTCTCAAAACGCTATTTAGGGACGGAAGAAAAAGAATATATGAGCGTTTACAATGCAACGCTTGAAAAGGTTCTGCGCTCCAAGCTTGAAATCGTGGAGCGGTTTAAGCAAAACGGCGAAAGGGTATCTGCGGACACGGTTAGAAAATTACTAAAAGCAGGCGACGATGAAAAAGCGCTCGAATTTATCCCTAAACCCTGTCAAGCGGTATTCAAAATGATTATCGGTGGCAAACAATGGTAACAGACTGCGTTTTGGAATGCCGAGAACAGCGCAATACGGAAATTAAAAGCTTATCAAAAGATAGCGACGTGGCTTGCGTGAAAGCCAACGTACCCGGTTTGGATAAAAACACGCCTTGCGCCAAGCTTTTAGTTTCCTATTTTACAATGCTTTTGAAAAACAAGGGCTTACGCGTTGAAAAAACGCTTTCGGGCGCAGACGGCGATTGCACGCTATTTTTATTAAAAAAAGGCAAAGCGTATAAACGCAAATTCGTGCGGTTGGAAGAACACCACCCGTTGGGCAGATTTATCGATGTAGACGTAACGCTGAAAAACGCAACGGCAGGCTTATCGAGAAAAAAGCGTAGGAAATGCTTTCTATGCAATCAGCCCGCCTTTTACTGCGGAAGAATAAAAGCCCATGCCGTAAAGGAGCTTTTGCGGTATATGGACGAAACCACCGAAAGGTATTTTACAAGCCTTTTGGCGCGAACGTTAGAAAAAAGCATGCAAAAAGAGCTGCGCATGAACAACAAGTTCGGATTAGTTTGTAAAAATACGCAAGGCTCGCATACCGATATTGATTACAGGAGCATGAAACGGGCAATCAACGCCGTTAAAACGCCTCTTGCCGAGTGTTTCTTTGTCGGCTTAAAGGCGAATGCGTGCGAGGATATACTGGTGCGTATTCGGCGCATCGGGTTGGATTGTGAAGAAAAAATGTACGAGGCGACGGGCGGCGCAAACGCCTATAAAGGCTTTATTTTCATAGGCGGCGTTTTGCTTGCAAGCGTGGGCTACCTGCTCGGTAAATCGTTGCCCGTATCCGCATTAGAAGAGACGATTAAAAGCGTTTGCAAAGGCATAGACGACGCGTCCGATAAAGCGACTTTTGGCTACAAAGCCTATCACGAACACGGCTTTGGCGGCATTCGAAAACTCTGTTCCAACGGTTTCGACGTCGTGATAAACGCTTCTAAAAAAATACAGCGAAAACCGCTCCTGCAAGCCCTTTGTGAAATTGTGGGCAGGCTTGACGACAGCGTGTTGCTAAAACGTAGCATTACGTTTGAAAAATACGTCTACTTTCAAAACCTAATTTCGTCCGTCGACGTGCGCGATAAAAAACAGCTCAAAACAGTCAATCGCGAGTGTCTACAAAACAATATAAGCATAGGCGGCGCGGCAGACGTGTTGATTGCGGCAATTCTGTTAAACGACCTACTTAAAATCTTTTATTTTGGTGAAGTATGATAAAAAACAAACCCTTAACCACCGACTTAATCGGAGGCAAAACCCTTAAAACGGACGAAAAAATCAATTTTTTTGGCGAAGTGGATGAGCTTTCGGCGTTTATAATGGAATTTACCCATTACACCGAAAACGACGAGTTGAACGCAAAGCTTATTGAAATCGTTAAGACCCTTTCACAAATATTAGCGGAAGTTGCAGGCAGTAAAAACAAAATGTCCGCCGACAGTCTTTCCGCGTTGCTGGAATGGTGCAGCTACTACGGCGAAAAAGCGGGGGCGTTTAAGCGGTTTGTCTTGCCGGGAAAAACCTTAAAAGGCGCGAAAGCACACGTTTTGAGAACGGTTACGAGAAGATGCGAGCGGGCATACGCGAACGTGTATGAAAAGTATGGCGGCAGTGCGTTTATCTTTGAATATTTGAACAAACTGTCTACTCTTTTCTACCATATCGCAAGAATTTACGACGAAAACGAGTGAAATGTTAAAAAGTCGGTAGAACAAAAATAGCCTAAAAAATATTTTTCAAGCGCAGAGAATACGTTTCAGGCACGTTTTCACACATACCGAGCACCACTTCGAGCTTGGGGAGCGCGTTTTCGTAGTTACGTACACAAATAAACCCGACTGCCTCGTACAACTGATAATCGATTTCCTGAATGGCGGTATGCGGTAACCAAATTTGCAGAGAGTCCTTTTTCTCTTCCCAAAGCTGCCGCACGGCAGTCCCGTCCTCAATGGTCGCCGTTTGCGCCTCCGTTTTATCGTGCAAAGTGAATAGCACCTCCGTCAACAAGGAAAAGGTTTTTTGCACGTAATAAAGCTCAAAGAGGGACGCGCCGACGAGCACGCCGAGCGCGATAAAAATACTAATCAAGGTCTTTACCATAACGTTTTCTCCCATTTCAGTTCGATAATTTGATATTTTTTGCCGTGTTCTTGCAGATACACTCTGCCGTTCCCGTCAATCGTCATCACGAGCACGTCTTTCTGTTTGACCCCCCGTTTTTTGAGGAGAGCCAAATAGTAGTCCTTGTCCCGTCTTGTAAACGAAAGGTTTTTCTCGTCGAATTTCCCTTCGGTAATCAAGATAACGGGCAAGGATTTTTGCAATTCTTGATAATTCACTTTCGGTAGCGCGGAAAACGTACCCTCTGCCTCGTACAGCGCGTAATCGACGGCGTCGAGCGCGAAATACCCTTCTGTGCGTAGCGATTCAATCAAATCGGGCACGTCCAAACTGTTCTTTTTGAGTTCTTTTTCGTCAATGCCGTTCTTATTGAGTAACACGCTGGGAATACCGCTGACGATAGCGCGCACGGGCTTGAAATGTAAATCGAGCAGACACACGATTTGGTGGAGCAAAAACACCGTCAAAATGGCGGTAACGCCGTAGAGCAAAGGAATAGACGGGTCGGACATAGGAATACCGGCAAGCTCGGAAATAATCAAAGTTACGACTAGCTCATAAGGCTGCATTTCCCCGATTTGCCGTTTGCCCATGAGCCGCATCACGATAAGCAGGGTGATAAATACGATTATCGTTCGGATAAAGATAAGTCCCATATCGGCAGTTTGCGAAAAAAAATAGGAAAATATACCCTCTAAACGCTTGCGTTTTTCTCAAAGAAGGAGTATAATGAACACAATAGAGTAGCCCTTGATGCGTAAAGTGTTGCCGAACGGGACGTTGTCGGCAAACGAAAGAAAAAATTTCGGTTTTATTTTTCTGCGGTATCAGGGCGCGTCCGCTACAAAACGGGGCAGGCAGGTATGCGTTGAGCGCGTTTTTTGTCGTTGCCCGCACGCGGACCTCTTTGCAAAAAGGAGGTTTTTTATTATGATTTCTACAAAGGAAACACAAACAGAGAGCGTCGCCCCCGTTCAAGACGAAACGCAGGGAACGCGCACGCCGCTTTGGCAACGCCTGCTGTTTTCCGACACGGTGCTCAAATTATCCCCGTCGCGGAAAATCACGTATATTGCGCTCCTCACGGCATTTACCGTCGTCGCCAACACGTTTTTGGAATATAAATTCTTCGCCGTGCAATTTTCTCTGACAATCGTCGTATCCGTGCTTGCAGGCGTACTTTTAGGGAGCGCGTTCGGGTTTATTGCCTGTTTTTTAGGGGATTTAATCGGCTTTGTATTGCACCCGTTCGGGATATATTTGCCGTTTATCGGCATATCGACGGGGCTAATGGCGGTGTTCGGGTTCTTATGCGTTTGCCGCCTGCCGTTGCAGGGCAAATTTGCGCCGTACCTCAAAATTCTCCTTGCCAATCTCGCGATATTTCTCGTGTGCACTTCGGGCATTACGACCTTAACGCTAAACGCGACGTGGTATACGAGCCTGACCTATTTCGAGTGCTTGACAATGCGGCTTTTTGTGGAGGGGCAAATCTGGAACACGCTTTTCAATGCCGTCGTTTTGTTTATTGGACTGCCGTCGCTTGGAAAAATCAAGCCGCTCGGCTTGCATTTTTAACCCGTTAATTTTGATAAAAGGCAGAAATATTTATAAAAACCGTCCGTAGCAGTTGACGGTTTTTTCTTTTTATGTTATACTAATAACATAATTTTCAGGGCAAAAGGAGAAAAATTATGTATCCTCATAAAATTTTCGGGCTGTTTTATCTCTACGGCTTAATGATTGCCATAGGTCTGCTCGCGGCGTTTGCCGTGCTGTTCTACTACGGCAAAAAGAAAAAAATTGAAGAAAAATTTATCGATTTTATTTTCTATAACGGGATTATCTCGATAGCGGTGGGGTTTGGCGCGGCAGCGCTTTTCCAAGCCACGTATAACTATATCGAAAACCCTGCGGCAGGTTTCAAAATTACCGGCTCGATTACGTTTATGGGCGGTTTGCTCGGTGGCGTGGCTTGCTTTCTGCTCGTATATTTCCTGTTTAGGAAGAAATTCAAAACCAAACTCACGGAAACGCTGTCCATGTTCCCTTGTGCGATTTTAATAGCGCACGGGTTTGGGCGTATCGGCTGTTTTTTCGCGGGTTGTTGTCATGGCACGGAAACGGACTGCTTTTTAGGCGTACAGTTTCCCGGCATGGACGCGCCCGTGCATCCCACCCAGCTCTACGAGGCGGCGTTCCTGTTTATTATGTTCGGGATTTGTTTCTATCTCCTGATGAAAAAGGATTTCAAGCATAATTTAAGCGTGTATCTCATATCCTACGGCATTTTCCGTTTCCTGATAGAATACCTGCGCGGCGACCACAGAGGCGAGTTTGTCGCGGGCATTTCCCCCTCGCAGTTTTGGGGCGTTTTCATGGTCGTGGCAGGCGTTGCGCTGTATTTCGCGCTCCGCTATTTGGAAAAACGCGCGGCTCGTAACAAAAAACAAACAGAAGAAATTGAACAAAATCAAGAGGAGAAAAAACAATGAGAAACTTAACGTTATTGACCGATTTATACCAACTGACAATGGGCTACGGCTTTTTCCGACAAAACAAGCACGAAGAAGAAGTCGTATTTGATTTATTTTTCCGTCGGAATAAACTGATAACCTATTCGATTGCCGCAGGTCTGCAAGATGCTATGAAATACCTTCTGAATTGGCGTTTCGACGAGGACGATATGGAGTATTTGGAAAGCCTGCACCTGTTCAGCGCGGACTTCCTCGACTACCTCAAAAACATGCGTTTCACGGGCGACGTCTACGCAGTCAAAGAGGGCGAACCCGTATTTCCCGGCGAGCCGATTTTAACCATCAAAGCGCCGCTCATTCAAGCGCAGTTCGCGGAAACGGCGCTCCTCAACATCATCAATCACCAAACGCTGATTGCAACGAAATCCTCAAAAATCTGTCGCGCGACGGCAGGCAGAGGCGTTGTCATGGAGTTTGGTTTGCGCCGTGCGCAAGGCCCAGATGCAGGGATTAACGGCGCACGCGCGGCGATTATCGGCGGTTGCTCGTCCACGTCCAACGTCATAGCGGGACAGAAATTCGACGTACCCGTTGCAGGCACAATGGCGCACAGCTGGGTGATGGACTACGACAGCGAATACGAGGCATTCAAAGCATACGCGGCGGCGTATCCCGACAACTGTTTGCTTCTTGTCGACACCTACGACACGCTCCGCAGCGGCGTGCCGAACGCGATTAAGGTGTTCAAGGAACTCAAAGCGGCAGGTCATAAACCCAAAGGCATACGCCTTGACAGCGGGGATTTGGCGTATCTTTCCAAAGAGGCGCGCAAACGTTTAGACGAGGCGGGCTTTCCCGACGCGATTATTTGCGTATCGGGGGATTTGGACGAGCGTTCGATTAACTCGTTGATTCAGCAGGGCGCAAAAATCGATTCGTGGGGAGTAGGCACGAAACTGATTACCTCCGAAGACTTACCCGCGCTCGGCGGCGTGTACAAGCTTTCCGCCGTTATCGGCAAAGACGACAAAATTACGCCGAAAATCAAGCTTTCGGACAACGCGGAAAAAATCACCAACCCCTCGTTCAAGAATTTATACCGCTTATTCGATAAGGAAAACGGCATGGCGATTGCCGACCTGATTACCCTCCGCGACGAACAGGTGAACGAAGCCGAGCCGCTCACGATTTTCCACCCGCTGGAAACGTGGAAAAAATACGAAGTGGAGAATTTCCGTGCCGAGCCGCTCCTGCACACGATTGTCCAAAAGGGCAAACTTGTCTACGATTTCCCCAAACTCACGGAGGTTGCGGCGTATTCCAAAGCCCAGCTCGCGCGGTTTTGGGAGGAGTATTTGCGGTTGGATTTGCCGCAAGTTTACAAGGTCGATTTATCGACAAAATTACACAATTTGAAAATTTCCATGATAGACGAAATCCGCACGCGCGCGAAAGAGGAACGGAAAAATGACAAATAACCAACCCAAAACGACCCTGAAAGGCTCTCGGCTTTGGGGCGTGTGGCTCTTCTTTATCCTCGTCGCAATCGACCAGCTGACCAAGCTAATTGCCGACGCCTATTTCTCCGCCGCAGGCGCACCCGCTCAAATTACGCTCATAGACGGTTGGCTGTGGTTGCGGATTACGTATAATCGCGGCATATCCTACGGGTTAGGCGCAGACGCGTCGCCCGCGCTGAAAATCGCGGTGGTGGCGTTCACGGCGGCGATGATGGCAGGGCTTGCGATTTTATATTTCAAAGTCGACAAAACGCGTAGCTGGTTAAAAACCGCGCTCGTGTTCGTAGTGGCAGGCGGCGTTGGAAACTTAATCGACCGCGTATACTATCAAGTATGGAATACGTCCACCGCGCCGCTCGGCGTACGAGATATGGTCGATTTGAGCAAATTCGGGTTCGCCGTTTGCAACTTTGCCGATTTCTTCATCACGGCAGGCGCGATTATGCTCGTGCTGTCCCTGTTGTTTTTCGACAAAGACGCAATCATTCCGCTCGGCAAATACAGAAAAATGGCAAAAGCGGAACAAGCCGCTGAACAAGCCGCCGAACAGGCAAAACAGGACGCAAACAATGGATAAACGTCTTTTCGTCGCGGAGCACGCGTATAAACGTCTGGATATATTTTTAAGCGAGCAAACAGACGAGTTCACCCGCTCGCGCTTAAAAAAGCTGGTGGAAGAGGGCGGCGTGCTCGTGGGCGGCGCGGTGCAGACGAAAGCGGGCGCGGATATAAAAACGGGCGACGTAGTGGAGCTCACCGTTCCCGAACCCGTCGAATATTCCGTCAAGCCCGAAAACATTCCCATTGAAATCGTGTATGAGGACGAGGACTTTGCCGTCGTGAACAAACCCAAAGGCATGACGGTCCATATCGGCAACGGCGTGGCAAGCGGCACGCTCGTCAACGCTCTTTTGTATGCGCTCGATTCGTTGAGCGGCGTAGGCGGCGTACTCCGTCCCGGTATCGTGCACAGAATCGACAAGGACACGACGGGCTTGCTCGTGGTGGCAAAAAACGACAAAGCGCACGTGTCGCTCGCCAAACAGATAGCAGAAAAAACCTGTAAAAGAACGTATTATGCGCTGTTGGATGGGAAACTGAAAGAAGATAGCGGCAGAGTGCAAACGGACATCGGCAGACACCCGACGGAGCGATTGAAAATGTCCGTCTTGCCCACAGGCAAAGGCAAAACCGCGATAACGGACTACGAGGTAGCGGCGCGCTTTGGCGAGGAATTTACGCTTTGTAAATTTACCCTCCAAACGGGCAGAACGCACCAAATTCGCGTCCACGCCAAGCATCTCGGGCATCCCGTCGCAGGCGACCCCGTCTACGGGTTCAAGAAACAAAAACTAAACGCCGACGGGCAGCTGTTGTATGCATGGCAGTTAGAACTCACGCACCCGAGTAGCGGCGAGCGAATGACGTTCAACGCACCCCTGCCCCCTGTCTTTGGAGAGATTTTACAGAAACTTTGCAAACGCTACGGCGTGGAAACAAAACCGTTTGAGAGGATTTTCGGATAAATGTTAAAGATAGCCAAAGTAAAACGCGGCTCGCTTGCAAAGTCGCTTGGACTTGAAGTGGGCGACGAGCTAATCGCATTTGACGGGCTTGCCTGCGAGGACGAGCTTGACTACGTATACTACACGGAAACAGAGCGCTTTACCTTGACCGTTCGCGACCACCGCACGGGCGAGGAAACGACGCTCGCCGTCGAAAAGGAGGAGGGCGAGGAGTTAGGTCTGACGTTTGAAAAGAACGAAGCCATTCGCACCTGCCAAAACCGTTGCGTATTTTGTTTCGTCGACCAAATGCCGAAAGGCATGCGCGAGAGCTTATACGTAAAAGACGACGACTATTCCATGAGCTTTACGTGCGGCAATTTCGTAACGCTTACCAACTTATCAGACGAGGGGTTAGCGCGGATAGTGCGGCTGAAACTGTCGCCGCTGTATATTTCCGTGCACACGACCAACCCCGCTCTCCGCGTAAAACTCCTGCGCAACCGTTTTGCAGGCAAAATCAACGAACAAATCAAACGCCTTGCAGAGGGCGGGATTACCATGCATTGTCAAGCGGTGCTTGTACCAAGCGAAAACGACGGAACGGAGCTGGAACGGACGGCAAGAGAGCTGTTTTCGTTTTATCCTAAGGTTCGCGATTTGGCGTGCGTGCCAACGGGCTTGACCAAATACCGCGACGGCTTACACCCGATTTCCGACGTAGACAAGGCGTATAGCGAAAAACTGCTTGACCTCGTGGACAAACTGAACGCAGAGTTCGGCGTAAATTTCCTGCTCCCCGCCGACGAATACTTCGTCAAAGCCGAACGGAATTTTAAGCCTGCCTCGTTCTACGGCGATTTCTCGCAGATAGAAAACGGAATCGGCATGACGTCGAAATTCTTGTCAGAGGCAGAAACGGAGCTTGCAAAACGCAAAGAGAGCGTACCCTGCAAAACCCCGAAAAAGACCCTGCTTGTCTGCGGCGTTTCGGCGGCGAAAGTCTTGCGCGACTTGGTGGAAACATGCAACGCAAAAATCAACGGCTTGCAAGCGGAGCTGTTGCCGATTGAAAACGCGTTTTTTGGGCAAACGGTAACCTGCACGGGCTTACTCACGGGCACGGATATTGCAAGCGGTTTAGCGGAATACCAAAAGACAAACGGCGAGTTTGACGAAGTGTTGCTTTCAAAAGACACCCTCAAAGAATTCGAGGACGTATTCCTTTGCGGCATGACGTTAAACGACTTAAAAGCGCGGTTTCCCTTTGCAAACATACGCGTAAACCGTGAAGGCGGCGCAGGGCTCGTGCGCATGCTCGCAGACAAAAAATAAGAGAAAAGGAGAGAAAAAACATGGCAAATCCTTTGATAGCGTTGGTAGGTAGACCCAACGTCGGAAAAAGCACGTTTTTTAATAAAGTAGCAGGTCGGAAAATTTCCATCACGGAAGACCGACCGGGCGTAACGCGCGACAGGCTGTATGCCGACGCGACGTGGCGGGACAAAAACTTCACAATGGTAGACACGGGCGGCTTGGAACTCAAATCGGAAGACGTAATGTGGAAAGAAATCGCCCGTCAAGCCGACGTGGCAATAGAAACGGCAGACGTAATTTTATTTTTCACGGACGGCAAAGACGGCTTACACCCGTCCGACTACGACGTAGCGGACATCTTGCGCCGCAGTAAAAAGCCCGTGATTTTAGTCGTAAACAAAATAGACGACTATTCTCCTGATAAAGTGTTCGAGTTCTATTCGCTTGGTCTTGGCGAGCCGTTCGCGGTATCCGCCGAGCATTCGCAGGGCATAGGCGACGTATTGGACGAGGCAATCACGTATTTCCCAGAGGGAGGCGAAGAAAAAGTCCCGTCGCTGAAAATCGCGGTTGTGGGCAAGCCGAATGCCGGCAAATCGAGTTTGGTCAATAAGCTTTTGGGCAGCGAGCGGAGTATCGTAACGCCTATGGCAGGCACCACTCGCGACGCGATTGACACCCTTTTCTATCGCGGCGACAAAGCGTATACGATTATCGACACGGCGGGTATTCGCAAGAAAAAGAACGTGGACGATAACGTGGAATATTACAGCAATATGCGCGCGTTCGACGCGGTTCGCCGTAGCGACGTTTGTCTTTTGGTGGTGGACAGTAGCGAGGGCTTGACGGAGCAAGACGTCAAGATAATCGGCTACGTGCACGAGCAGGGCAAGCCCTCCGTGATAGTCATGAATAAATGGGATTTAATTGAAAAGGACACGCACACCGTCAATCGCTTTGAGGAACAGCTCAAAGAGGATTTGAAATTTATGAGCTATTACCAATCGGCGTACATTTCCGCAAAGACGGGGCAACGCGTGGAAAAACTACTCGCGGCGGCGGAAACGGCGTATGCGCACGCAACGTTCCGCGTCCCGACGGGCGAGCTCAACGACTTAATCGGCGATGCCGTGCGCCTGCAAGAACCGCCCTCCTATTTGGGTAGAAGAATGCGCGTATTCTTCTCCTCGCAAGTGGGCGTTTGTCCGCCGACGTTCGCATTGTTCGTCAACGACGAAAATTTGCTCCATTTCTCCTACGAGCGGTATTTGGAAAACACCATTCGCAAAGCCTACGATTTTTCAGGCACGCCTATCAAAATCGTGGTTAGGGAGAAAAAGGACGAGGAGTAAGCTATGCAAAATTTTTCTTTCGCACAGGGCTGGTGGCAATTTCTGTTGCTTGGAATTGCCTGTTATTTAATAGGCTGTTTCAATTTCGCCTTGCTCATTTCCCGCACGAAAAAACGGGACATCACCAAAATCGGTAGCGGCAATCCGGGCACGATGAATATGAGCCGTGAGTTCGGCTTAAAGGTGGGATTGGCGACTTTCTTTTGCGACGCGCTCAAAGGCGGCGTGCCCGCGCTCGCGGCATACTTTCTCTACCAAAACTACGTGTTCGAGGGCACGGTGTTCGCGGTGTCCGATTTTGCGCGGTACTTTTGCGGCGTGCTCGTGGTGATAGGGCACATTTTCCCCGTTACCATGCGCTTTAAGGGTGGCAAAGGGATAGCCTCCACACTCGGCTTGTTCTGGGCTTGCCTGTCTTGCGAAAACGCTTGGTGGATACTCTTCGCGTTTTTATGCCTCGTGGGCGTGGTGGTGTTTATTTTCCTGACCGAATGGGGCTCGCTGGGCTCGCTTTTGGGCGTTACGGGCTTTTCGGTGATACAAGTTTCCATTTTCTTGACGCGCTATGCAGGGCTTGCCGTCAACGCGTACATGGTAGCCACGCTTTTGTTGATTTTGGCAATCAACCTGCTCACGTGGACGGCGCATAGAGAAAACCTCGTTCGACTGTTTGCGGGCGAGGAACGGCACACTTCCATAAGAAAATTATCTAAAAAGAAATAAAGGAGCGTTTATGAATATTATCATTATCGGTTGCGGCAGAGTGGGCAGAACGCTCGCCGAACGTCTGAACGCAGACGGCAACGACGTAACGGTCGTGGACACGAGTGCGGCGAAAGTCAAAACGATTACCAACCGTTGCGATATTATGGGCGTGGTCGGGAACGGCGCAACGCACACCGTGCAACGCGAGGCGGGGATAGAAACGGCGGATTTGCTCATTGCGGTAACCAACTCCGACGAGCTGAATCTGCTCTGCTGTGTGGTGGCGAAAAAAGAGGGTCGTTGCCGCACGATTGCGCGCGTCAAAAACCCCGATTACAGCAAGGACGCACCCTACTTGAAAGAACAGCTCGGTCTTGCTATGGTAATCAACCCCGAATACGCGGCGGCGGAAGAGATTGCAAGGGTGCTCCGTTTCCCTGCGGCAATCAATATCGAACCGTTTGCCAAAGGCAAAGTCGAGCTCGTCAAATTCCGTCTTCCCAAAGATAGCCCGCTCATCAATCTGACGGTCAAGGAAATGGCAATGCGCTATCGCCCGAACTTACTTGTTTGCACGATTGAACGCGGCGAAGAAGCGTATATCGCGAACGGCGATTCCCGCTTTGAGGCACGCGACGTAATTTCGGTGGTGGCAACCCCCAAAAACGCCAACGAATTTTTCGCAAAAATCGATTATAAAGGCCGTAGCGTCAAAACCGCGCTCGTGGTGGGCGGCGGCGTGATTACGCATTACCTCTGCCACATTTTAGAGCGTTCGGGCGTACAGCTTAAAATTGTAGAAAAGGACTTAAAAATTTGCGAGGAATTGAGCGCGCAATGGCCGAAATACGACGTAATTCACGGCGACGGCTCGGACAGAGAACTATTGCTGGAAGAGGGCTTGCAAAACACGGGCGCATTCGTTGCGCTTGCCAACCTTGACGAGGAAAATATCCTGCTTTCCGTCTACGCTAAAAGCGTCGGTTGTAAAAAGCTAATCACGAAAATAAACCGCATAGATTATGACCATGTATTAGACCAACTCAATTTAGACACGACGATTTGTCCGAAAAACATCACTTCCGACATCATTTTGCGCTATGTTCGCGCTATGAAAAATACGGTAGGTAGCAACGTGGAAACGCTGTACAACGTCATACAGGACAAAGTGGAGGCGTCGGAGTTTATCGTGAAAGAAGGCTCTCCGATTGCAGGCAAACCGCTTGCCGAGCTCAAATTCAAACCCAACGTATTGATTGCGTGCATCACGCGCGGACAAGACGTAATCATCCCGCGCGGACAAGACGTCATACAGGCAGGCGACACGGTCGTCGTCGTTGCCAAACAGCTCGGCTTGCAAGACGTAACCGACGTTTTGAAATGAGGTGAGGGCATGAACTATCGCATTATTGTCAGAACGCTCGGCTTTATCCTCTTATTCGAGGCAGTATTCTTTCTCGTGCCCGCTATCACGGCGGTGTGCTATTGGGAAAAAGAATTTTTCGCGTTTCTGTTTTGCATGCTTTTTTGCGGCGCGGTGGGCGGCGCGTGTTTCCTTGTTAAAAACAAGGGCGGGACAATGTACGCCAAAGAAGGCTTTGTCATCGTTGCGTTGAGCTGGATAGCCATGAGCCTGTTCGGCGCGTTACCTTTTTGGTTTTCGGGCGCAATTCCCTCCTTTATAGACGCACTTTTCGAAACGGTTTCTGGCTTTACGACGACAGGCGCAACGATTTTGCCGAGCGGCGCGGCGGTGGAGGCGTTGCCAAAATCCATGTTGATGTGGCGCAGCTTTACGCATTGGCTCGGCGGCATGGGCGTGCTCGTGTTCGTCATGGTGTTTTTGCCCTTGTCGGGCGGTCGGAATATAAGCCTTTTGCAAGCGGAAAGCACGGGCGCGGCGGTAAACAAACTCGTTCCGAAAATGCGTTCAACGGCACGGATTTTATATCTCATTTACACAGCGTTGACGGTTGTGCAGTTTATCTTGCTGGTATTCGATATGCCCGTTTTCGACGCGGTAAACACCGCGTTTGCAACGGCGGGCACGGGCGGCTTTTCGGTTAAAGGGGATAGCTGTGCGAGCTATTCGGTGTATTCGCAGACGGTCGTAACCGTATTTATGATTTTATTTTCCGTCAATTTCACCTCCTTTTATCTGATTTTATGCGGCAAACTCAAAGAGGCGTTTAATTTAGAAGTGAAAACGTTTTTTGTGATTGTGTTTGCGGCGATTTTGCTCATCACGCTGAATTTACAGCTGACGGGCTACGGCTATTCACTTGGCGAGGCGATTTTACATTCGGCGTTCTCGGTGGCTTCGGTAATTTCGACAACGGGCTTTGTAACGGCGAACTTCGACCTTTGGCCCGCTTTTTCCAAGACAATCCTTGTTTTACTAATGTTTATCGGCGCGTGCGCAGGCAGTACGGGCGGCGGCATAAAAGTATCGCGCGTGATTGTGCTTTGCAAGGGCGCGTCGCACGAAATGAAGCGTATCGTTCACCCCCGCCAAATTAAGAAAATCACAATGGACAAACGCATTGTCGAGCACGAGGTGGTGCGTAGAATTAACGCCTATTTTGTCGCTTACTTATTGATTTTCGTCGCGTCGCTGCTTTGCATTTCTTTTGATTGCGCCGATTTGACGACGAATTTCACGTCGGTTGCCGCAACGCTGAATAATATCGGGCCGGGCTTGGGGCTTGTCGGTCCTGACGGCAATTTCGCGTTCTTCTCTGATTTTTCCAAGCTCGTGCTTATTTTCGATATGCTTGCGGGTCGTTTAGAAGTATTCCCCATGCTCGTGTTATTCCTGCCCTCCACTTGGCGGAAATAAAAACAATGTAATGTATATTTCCCCGCGTTGCCTGTATTTGGCAACGCGGGGAATTTTTACCCATAGCCGTCATATATTCCCGTTTTTGCAAATAGAATATAATCGAACGTTTCGAAAACGAGGTGAAAGATGCAAAGAACGTTATCCGTATGGCAGCTTGCGGGCTTAACCTTTACGGCGGTGCTCGGCACGCTACTACATTTTTTATACGCATGGACGGGCAGTCCGCTCGTCGCGCCCTTTTCCGCCGTCAACGAATCGACGTGGGAGCACATGAAAATCCTGTTTTTCCCGATGCTGATTTACGCGATTATCCAAAGCGTATTTTTCAAAGACGGCTACAAAAATTTTTGGCTAATCAAGCTAATCGGGATTGTCGTGGGCACGTTGTCCATTCCCGTTTTGTTTTACACGTATACAGGCGCGTTTGGGGAATCTCCTGCTTGGCTGAACGTCCTTTTCTTCTTTGTTGCCGCAGGCGTGGCGTATCTTTTGGAAACGTGGCTGTTCAAGCGTGCATGGGGGTGGGTATTGCCGTCGGCGTGGTCAAAAGCCGCGCTCGCTTTGCTCGCGCTGTTGTTCGTCGCATTCACGTATTTCCCGCCACAGTTCCCACTTTTTCAAGACCCGCTCACAAAATCCTACGGCCTGCGCCTTTAATCCGCTTGCAAAAATTTTCAATCCGTGCTATAATAGAATTTGTAAAACGGTTTGAAAAACAACCTTTTGTCCATACTAACGGAGTAAGGAGAACAAAGTGCAAGTAGCAAACGGCGTTTATTGTATCAGCGTAAACGATAAAAAGATTGATTTATTCGAGGGACAGTTTCCCGTGCCGAACGGGATTGCGTATAATTCCTACGTAATCGTAGACGAAAAAATCGCGGTATTCGACACGGTCGACAAATCGTTCGGTGAAGAATGGCTTGGCAGAATTAAAGAAATACTCCAAGACAAAACGCCCGATTATTTAATTATACAGCACATGGAACCCGACCATTCGGCGAATATCGTAGCGTTTACAAAAACGTATCCAAACGCCAAAATCCTTTCGTCGTCCAAATCGTTTATGATGATGAAAAACTATTTCGGCACGGACTTTGCAGACAGGCAAGCGGTGGTGGGCGAGGGCTCGACGCTTTCACTCGGTCGCCACAATCTGACCTTTTTTGCCGCGCCTATGGTGCATTGGCCCGAAGTCCTCGTCTGCTATGACAACACGGACAAAATCCTGTTCTCTGCCGACGCATTCGGCAAATTCGGCGCAACGGACGTGGAGGAAGAATGGGCTTGCGAGGCTCGTCGCTACTATTTCGGAATTGTAGGCAAATACGGCGTTCAAGTCCAAAATTTACTCAAAAAGCTCGCAGGCTTTGAAATCACAAAAATTTGTCCTTTGCACGGACCTGTGTTGCAGGAGAATTTGGAATACTATCTCCATTTATATAATATATGGTCGAGCTACGGTGTGGAAACGGAAGGCGTAATGATTGCGTACACGTCTGTGTACGGCCACACGAAAGAGGCGGTTGCGTTGCTGGCGGAACGTTTGAGGGCGAAAGGCTGTCAAAAGGTAGTAGTTACCGACCTTGCGCGTGCGGAGCGAACGGAGGCGGTAGAAGACGCTTTCCGCTATGGCAAGATAGTGCTCGCCACAACGACGTATAACGGCGAAATCTTCCCGTTTATGCGTGATTTTATCCACGAGCTGACGGAGCGCAATTTCCAAAACCGCACGGTCGGTTTCATTGAAAACGGCAGTTGGGCACCTATGGCAACGCGAGTAATGCAAGGACTGCTTGAAAAATGCAAAAACCTGCACTACGCCCAATCCTCGCCCCGTATTCTTTCGGCTATGACGGAAGAAAACAAAGCGGAGATAGAGCGTCTTGCAGAGGAATTATTAAAATAAAAACAGGAGGAGTTTTAATATGAGCAGATACGTATGCGAAGTATGCGGCTGGGTATACGATGAGGAAAAGGGCTTACCCGACAAAGGGATTGTGGCAGGCACGAAATTTTCCGAACTTCCCGACGGTTTCGAATGCGAACTTTGCGGGGTGGGCAAAGACCAATTCACCGAAGAAAAATAATATAAAATAACGGCATCACAAAAACAAAGGAGAAAAAGTATGGAAAATTATATTGTATGTAATTGCAAGCAAGTGAGCTACACGGACATCGAACGCGCGCTTGTCAACCACAATAAAATGGAGGACGTGTTAGAAGTATTCAAAGACGTCCAACAAATCACGCATTGTTCGACGGGTTGCGGCGGTTGCCACGACAAAGTGCTCGATATTATTTCAAGCATTATGATGGGCTAATTTAACGAACACAAGACGAATGTAAGACGCGGCGCGCTTTATGAAAAGCGCGCCGCGTCCCTTTTGTATCACGCTTGTTCCCGTTTCTTTTTCTGCTTTTCCAAAACTCCGCGAACCGCCTCGCACTCGTCCGCACCCCATTCGGAAAAGGGGAGCTTTAATTGCTTTTCATACCAACGTATGGTTTTATCGACGTCGGCAACGCCCCAAGTTTCTCGGAGCTCCTTTTCAGTAACAGGCTCAAAATCTTTGGGCGATTCAGGCAAATCCTCACCCGCATAAATATATAGTCCCAGCCCGAACATAGCCAAATTTTTCGTCAAACACCGCATAATCGCCTTGTTAATTTCCGTCATTTTCGGTTGTAAAATGGTATTGTTGCGCATATCCATAACAGGCAGCCACATTTCATATGTCTGCTCGCCCGCCGTAACCTCCGTTTGCACCATATACCCCATTTTCTCGTTCCCCGCGCAAAAATTCCCGTCAAACTCATTGACTTTATAGCTTGCGTCAGGGTACACCTTTTTGAACGCCGCCCAAGCATACGCCCAGCTCAAATACGTCAAACTCCCTTTCTTTTCCGTTTTATCGTTCACGTTGATTGCGTAAACCTCTTCAAATTTTCCCATAACGGTAGTATGCGCAAGTGTGCAAGTATTTATACGCGCACAAATGCATGCGCACAAAACGCAACTTTTCGGGCATAGAATGGCAGTATGAGTATCGTGTCTTATAACAGGGAGCGGGCGGTGGCGTATGCGCGGAAATGGGCGTTTCGTCGCAACCCTGCCTATTACAATTTTGATTTACTTGGCGGCGATTGCACGAATTTCGCCTCCCAATGCCTGTTTGCGGGCTTGGGGATAATGAACTACACGCCCGACTTGGGCTGGTTCTACCGTTCGCTTACTTCCCGCGCGGCGGCATGGACGGGCGTGGAATATTTTTATCAGTTTCTAATCGCCAACGGCAAAGGCACGGGAGTAGGCAACGGCGCAGGCCCGTTCGCCGAAGAAATCGATATATCCGCGCTCCAAATCGGGGATTTCATACAGCTTGGACGCGGAACGGGCGACTTCTATCACACGCCCGTCGTCGTGGGCTTTAACGGCGACGAACCTTTGCTCGCCGCCCACACCTACGACGCGCTCGACCGTCCACTGAACACTTATCGCTATGAAAAACTACGTTGTTTGCACGTTTTAGGCGGTCGGGAATAAAAAACGCGTAAAAAGATTGAAAAAAGCTCCGTCAAGCGGTTGCTTTTTTCGTTCGTATTTGATATAATAATGTAGGGAAAATAGGGAAATACTTCGCTGGGATTAAGGAAAGCGTTTATGAAACACTTGCTGCAAAAGAAAACCAACGTCGCGTGTGGCGGTTTTTCCACGCGCGGTTATTGCGGCGGGAACATTACGCCTTTTTTAGGGACAAAGCAAATATAAGAGGTGCAATCCACACGGATTGCGCTTATTCTTTTTAGAAAAACAAGAAGAGAAAAGGAGCTTTTTATGAGTAAAGTAGGTATTTTAATGGGCAGCAAATCGGATTTCGACGTGGTCAAGCCCGCCGTTGCGGTATTGAAGAAGTTCGGCGTTGAAACGGAGGTTCGCGTCATTTCCGCGCACAGAACGCCCGACGAGGCACACGAATACGCGTCGAGCGCAAGAGCGCGCGGCATAGAAGTATTGATTTGCGCGGCAGGCAAAGCGGCGCATTTAGGCGGCGTGATAGCGGCGCTCACGACCCTGCCCGTAATCGGTTTACCCGTCAAGACGGATATGATGGGCGGCTTGGACAGCCTGCTTTCGATTGTGCAGATGCCGTCGGGTATCCCCGTCGCGACGGTCGGCGTCAACGGCGGCGAAAATGCGGGTTTGCTCGCGCTCCAAATTTTAGGGATTAAATACCCCGAAATCGAGGAACAGCTCGCGGCGTATAAACGCGCCATGCAGGACAAAATCAACGCAGACGACAAAGCGTTGCAAGACTTGCTGTAAGAGAACGTTTTTGATGAGAGGTTAGAGGCATACGTATATGGCAGTATTCGGTATATTCGGCACAAAAACGGCAAACGTCGCGTCGAGCGCGTACTACGGGCTCTACGCACTCCAACACAGAGGACAAGCAAGCAGTGGTATCGTCGTCAATGACGACGGCGTATTCCATTCGTATAAAGATTCGGGAATCGTCAACGAAGTATTCACGCCTCGCGTTTTAGAAACGCTCGGTCTTGGACAAATGGCGGTGGGCAACGTGCGCTACGGCACGTCGGCAACGAAGGACAGAATAAACGCAGAGCCCATGCTCGTCAATCACGTCAAAGGCAGGCTCGCGATTTCCCACGACGGCGCGCTCGTCAACTACGCCGAGCTTCGCAGAGAATTAGAGCTTTCGGGCGCAATTTTCCACACGTCGAACGACGTCGAGGTGATAGCGTATATGATTACGAAAGCACGGCTGAGCGCCCCGTCGATTGAAGAGGCGGTAGTGGGCGCGTTAGAGCGGCTCAAAGGCGGCTATTCCATGCTCGTCATGTCCCCGCAAAAATTGATTGCAGCGCGCGACGAAAACGGCGTGCACCCCCTTTGCTACGGTATCCGCGACGACGGGGAATACGTCGTAGCGAGCGAAACGTGCGCCCTTGCGACGGTCGGCGCGAGCCTAATTCGCGAGGTGGAACCGGGCGAAGTGCTCGTATTCTCCAAAGAGGGCGTAAAGAGCATTAAAACGCATTGCGGCAAAAAACCCGAACGCCTTTGCGTGTTCGAATACTTATACACGGCAAGACCCGACTCGGTAATTAGCGGTTGCTCGGTGCACCTTGCGAGAAAACGCGCTGGGGCATTCCTTGCCAAAGCCCACCCCGTCGAGGCGGACGTCGTAATCGGCGCGCCCGATTCGGGAATTGATGCGGCGATAGGCTACGCAGAGGAATCGGGCATACCGTATGGGCTGGGACTGATTAAGAACAAATATATCGGCAGAACGTTCATTGACCCGGGTCAAAACGTGCGCGAGGACAAAGTCAAAATCAAGCTCAATCCCGTTGCGGAAACGGTGCGCGGCAAGCGTGTAATCCTCGTAGACGACTCGATAGTGCGCGGCACGACAATGGTGCGCGTTGTCAAACTCCTCCGCGACGCAGGCGCGAAAGAAATTCACGTCCGCTCGTCCGCCCCCGAGTTCCTCAACCCCTGCTACTACGGCACGGACATAGGCTCGAAAGCGGAGCTGATTGCCTGCCAATGTAACGCAAAGGAAATGGCGAAAATATTCGGCGCGGACTCGGTCGGCTTTTTACCCTTAAAAGACGTTTTCGAGCTGGGCGCGTCGGGGAATTGCAAAGGCTATTGCGCGGCATGCTTTAACGGCGAATACCCGACGGAAGTCCCCGATTTAACCAACGTCAACAAATACGAAACGAAAATTTCAGAAAATAAAAAATAAAACGAAACGGAGAGAAAATAACAATGGCAATTTCTTATAAAGACAGCGGCGTAGACGTAACGAGAGGTTACAAAGCGGTAGAGCTGATGAAAAAACACGTAAAATCCACCTACGATTCCAACGTAATCGGTGATTTAGGCTCGTTCGGCGGTTTCTATTCAATCGCGGGTGAAAAAATGGACGAGCCCGTGCTCGTTGCAGGCACCGACGGCGTAGGCACGAAACTCAAATACGCGTTCTTGCTTGAAAAGCACGACACAATCGGTATCGACGCGGTGGCAATGTGCGTAAACGACATTGTCTGTCAAGGCGCAAAGCCCTTGTTCTTCCTCGATTACTATGCCTGCGGCAGATTATATCCGGAGGCAGAGGCAGACGTTGTCAAAGGCATCGCAGAGGGTTGTCGGCAGGCAGGCTGTGCGCTTATCGGCGGGGAAACGGCGGAAATGCCGAGCTTTTATCCCGACGGGGAATACGACCTCGCCGGCTTTGCGGTAGGGATTGTCGATAAAAAGAAAGTCATCAACGGCAAGAACATTCAAGCGGGCGACGTGTTAATCGGCTTGAAATCATCAGGCGTACATTCCAACGGCTATTCTCTGGTGAGAAAGCTGTTCGGCGACAGCGACAAAGCGGCTTTGGAAGCGTTCGACGAACGTCTTGGCGCGTCCGCCGCAGAAGTTTTGCTCAAACCCACCAAAATCTACGTCAAGAGCATTCTTGCGCTGATTGAGAAAGTGCAAGTAAAAGGTATCGCGCACATCACGGGCGGCGGCTTTATCGAAAACCTGCCGAGAATTTTCCCCGAAGGAATCGGTTGTGAAATTGAGAAGAATTCCTATGAAGTACCTGCGGTGTTCAAGGTAATGCAAGAGCGCGCGGGCATTACGGACGAACAAATTTACAACACGTTCAATATGGGTATCGGCATGGTGGTATGCGTAAGCCCTGAAAACGTCGCGGCGGCAATGGAACAGCTCAAATCGACGGGCGAAGAGGTCGTAGTAATCGGTAAAACGCTCGCAGGCAAAGGCGTGATTTTGAAATGAAAAAAATAGCGGTATTCGCGTCGGGCGGCGGCACGGATTTTCAGTCGGTAATCGACGCCAACGCAAAGGAAAACTTTTGTAAAATCGAATATTTAGTCGCGTCCAAACCCGAAATCGGCGCAATCACCCGTGCCCAGAGGGCAGGTATCCAAACGCTCACATTCGATAAAACGACGGAAACGAAAGAAGAGTTCTATGCGCGCGTCGCCGAAACCCTCAAAAGCGCAGGCGTGGAGCTGATTGTGCTTGCAGGTTGGCTGTTGGTCGTCCCCGCAAGCTTTATAGCGGCGTTTGAAAATCGGATTATCAATATCCACCCCTCGCTCATTCCCGCCTTTTGCGGCATGGGCTACTACGGCTTAAAGGTCCACAAAGCGGCAATAGACTACGGCGTGAAATTAAGCGGTGCAACCGTCCATTTCGTGGAGGCAGACGTCGACGGCGGCGCAATCATTATGCAACGGGCGGTCAAGGTCGAAGAGGGCGACACCCCCGAAAGCTTACAGGCTCGTGTCTTAGGGGTAGAGCACGAAATACTGCCCCTTTGCGTAAAGAAGTTTTGCGAGGGCAAAATCAAAAAACACGGCAGACAGGTATGCGTTGAAGAATAAACAGGAGAACAGAATGAACGAGCCGCAAAAACGAGAAAAGAGCTACTACGAAGAACTTCGTGAAAAAACGGGTTCAATCGATTATAGCGACTATAAATTGTACCCAAGCGGTGCTAACGGCTTTTATGCAAAGGAACGCAAATTTGGGTATATCGTTTGCGTGTTGTTTTTGTCGGTTTTGCTTTTTTCGTACTTATTTGGAGCAATCAGCTTTTGGACACGCGAGCGGGAATTGACGGAGAAAAACTACAAGGAGTATTTCACGATTGACGTACGGGCAACGGAAATCTCCAACTGGGATTCTTTTGAGGTTTTGCTCATTCCGAGAGAGAATATGTATACGATACACGATTTCTCCGCGAAGATTGAGGTTACTTTTAAGAAAATAAGCTACAACGACGTTCTTGTAAAAGAGGTGAATATTTCTAGCGGAGCGTTTACAAAAGACGACGTTTTGAAAGGAACGGTTGCGTTAGGTGAAATCGGTTACGTGGAAATCGGCGTGAGAGTGCTTTCTGTATCGAGAGGTATGTAGTATGGACGGCAATAAAAAAGCAAACGTTAGGGCTCTCGTCGTGTTAATCATCACCGCGCTGATTGGTGGCGCGCATATCCTACTTTGCGGCGTTGACGGTACGGTGGCAATAATTCCCGCATATATAGTTGCAATGGCTGGTGCAATCCCTATGATTTGGTTCTCCTATTCGGCGGCAAAATGGCACAATAAACGCCACGCATATCTTCACGAACGGGACGTCGGAGGCGGCGAGCCAAGCGAATGGGGCATTCTGCGAATGAAAATTTCGGGTTGGTCATTATATATTGTAGGGCTTCTCTTATCGTTGTTGCCCTTGATTCTCAAATGATAATATAAAAAAGGAATAGATAGAATGAACGTACTAGTAATCGGAAACGGCGGCAGAGAACACGCAATCGTGCAAGCGATAGCGAAATCGCCGAAGGTAAACAAAATCTACGCCATGAAAGGCAATGCAGGAATAGGCGAGCTTGCGGAGCTTGTAAACGTCGACTATTGCGACGTGAAAGCAGTAGGCGATTGGGTAGACGCGCACACGGAAATCGACTACACGGTAATCGCACCCGACGACCCGCTCGCGCTCGGCCTTGCAGACGAGCTGGAACGTCGCGGCCACCGCGTATTCGGACCGAGAAAGAACGCGGCGATTATAGAGGCAAGCAAAGCGTTTTCCAAAGAACTCATGAAAAAATACAATATCCCGACGGCAAACTACGAAACGTTTTCCGACTATGAAAGCGCGAAAGCCTACGTCGAGACCTGCGAAATCCCCGTCGTCCTCAAAGCGGACGGGCTTGCGCTTGGCAAAGGCGTTTTGATTTGCAAAACCCGCGACGAGGCACAAGCGGGCTTAAAGGAAATGATGCTCGATAAAAAATTCGGTTCTGCGGGCAACAAAGTCGTGGTGGAAGAATTTTTAGAAGGTCCGGAAGTTTCCGCGCTCGCATTCACCGACGGCAAAACGATAAAACCTATGATAACAAGCTGCGACCACAAACGCGCGTTCGATTTCGACGAGGGCTTAAACACGGGCGGCATGGGCACGTTCGCACCCGCGCCGTTCTATGGCGAAAAGACGGCAAAAGAAGTCTTTGAAAAGATAATGCTCCCCACCGTGTCCGCAATGAACGCAGAGGGTCGCACGTTCAAAGGCGTGCTGTATTTCGGACTTATGAAAACGAAAGACGGCATGAAAGTCATCGAATACAACTCCCGTTTCGGCGACCCTGAAACGCAAGTCATTCTGCCTATGCTCAAAACGGACTTAATGGAAATTTTCGAGGCGGTAACGGACGAACGCCTTGCAGATATAGACATTGAATGGGCAGACGGCGCGTGCGTATGCGTAGTCCTTGCCAGCGGCGGTTATCCCGTAGCTTACGAAAAGGGCAAGGAAATTGCGTTCGGCGATTTAGATAAAGACGTAACGTTATGCCACGCAGGCACGAAAATCAAAGACGGCAAGCTCGTAACCGACGGCGGCAGAGTGCTCGGCGTTTGCGCAAAAGCAAGCACAATCGACGAGGCTCGTGAAAAGGCGTATGCGAATGTCAAAAAAATCCATTTCGACGGCATGCACTACCGCACGGATATAGGCGTAAAATACAGAGATATTGAAAAGGAATAAACAGACATGATTTACAGAATTTTCGTAGAAAAGAAAGACAACGTACAGGCAAGAAAAGAACAAGCAGACGTTCAAACGCTCCTCAAAATCAACACGGAGGACTTTCGTCTGATTTTGCGTTACGACGTGGAAGGGCTCACGCAAGAAGAATTAAACGCGGCGATTCCGTCGGTATTCTCCGAGCCGCCCGTCGACGACGTGTATTTAGAAACGCTGGAAATCCCCGCAGGGTATAAAGGCTTTGCGGTAAGCTATCTGACGGGGCAATACGACCAACGCGCGGACAGCGCGGCGCAATGCGTGCAGTTGCTCACGCGGAAATCCCGTCCCGAAGTCAAATGCGCGAGAGTGTATCTTGTCAAGGGCGTAACGGACGAACAGCTCGCGGCGATTAAAAAGCACATTATCAACCCCGTCGAGAGCGAAGAGGTAAGCTTTGCAAAACCCGCAACCCTCGCAAGAGCGACGGTGGAGGGCGCGCCTGTAAAAGACGTTGTCGGCTTTATCAAAATGACGGACGACGAAATTGCGGAGTATCACAAAAACACGGGCTTTGCCATGAGCGTCGCCGATTTAATTTTCGTGCGCGACTATTTCACGAGCGAACGTCGCGACCCGACGGAAACGGAGTTAAAAGTAATCGACACTTATTGGTCGGACCATTGCCGCCACACGACGTTTGCCACCGAGCTGAAAAACGTGAAAATCAATTCGGAAAACGCGGCGATTGAAAAGGCGTATCACTTATACGAGGATTTATATCAAGAACTCAACGGCAACCGCCCCGACAAATACCCTTGTCTGATGGACTTGGCAACGATTGCCGCGAAAAAGTTGAAAAAAGACGGCAAGCTCGACAATTTAGACGTATCCGAAGAAATCAACGCCTGCTCCATTCAAATCGAGGCGGAAATCGACGGCAAGAAAGAACAATATCTTGTCATGTTCAAAAACGAAACGCACAATCACCCGACGGAGATTGAGCCGTTCGGCGGTGCGGCGACCTGTCTTGGCGGCGCGATTCGCGACCCGCTTTCGGGCAGAACCTACGTATATCAAGCTATGCGCGTAACGGGCGCGGCAGACCCCAGAGAAAAGTTAGAAGACACGCTCGCAGGCAAGCTCCCGCAGCGCGCAATCACCCAACGTGCGGCGGCTGGTTTTTCCTCCTACGGCAACCAAATCGGGCTCGCAACGGGTATCGTAGACGAAGTCTATCACGAGGGCTATAAAGCAAAACGCTTGGAAACGGGCTTTGTCGTGGGCGGCGCGAGAAAGGAAATGGTATACCGCGAAACGCCCAAAGCAGGCGACGTGATTATATTACTCGGCGGCGAAACGGGTCGCGACGGTTGTGGCGGTGCAACGGGTTCGTCCAAAGCACACGACGCCCATTCAGTCGAAACGTGCGGTGCGGAGGTGCAAAAGGGCAACGCGCTCACCGAACGCAAACTCCAACGCTTGTTCTTGAACAAAGAGGCGACGAGAAAGATTAAAAAATGCAACGACTTCGGCGCAGGCGGCGTATCGGTAGCAATCGGCGAGCTTGCAGACGGATTGAATATCGATTTAGACAAAGTCCCTAAAAAATACGAGGGCTTAAACGGCACGGAGCTTGCCATTTCCGAATCGCAAGAACGTATGGCGGTCGTCGTGGCGGAACAGGACGTCGAGCCGTTTATCGCGCTCGCGGCAGAAGAGAACCTTGCGGCAACCCCCGTTGCGGTGGTAACGGACACGGGCAGAATGAGAATGCTGTTAAAAGGCAAGGCGATTGTGGACATCTCCCGCGACTTTTTGAACACCAACGGCGTAAAGCAAGAGGCAAACGTCGAAATTTGCGATAAAAAGACCCAATGGTTCGACAAAAAATCAGGCTTAAATTTCGCCGAAACGACGGAAAAAATCATTTCCGACTTAAACGTATGCGCCAAGAAAGGACTTTCCGAAACGTTCGACTCCACAATCGGCGCAAGAACGGTGTATATGCCTTGGGGCGGTAAAACCCAACACACGCCCGCGATTGCGATGGCGGCAAAAATCTGTGGCGGTGAAACGGACGTCTGCACAGTCTCGGCATACGGCTATTCCCCGTACCTCATGGAAACGAGCCCGTTTATCGGCGCGATTTATTCGATTGTCGGTTCGGTTTCCAAAGTGGTGGCAACAGGCGCAAATTATCAAGATATTCGCCTCACCTTGCAAGAATTTTTCCAAAGAATGACGGGCGAGGCAAAGGTTTGGGGCGTACCCGCGTCGGCACTTCTCGGCGCAGTCTACGCACAAATCGGGCTGGGTCTTGGCGCAATCGGCGGCAAGGACAGCATGAGCGGCACGTTTGAAAGTATCCACGTCCCGCCCACGCTCATCTCCTTTGCGCTTGCACCCGCAAAAGCAAGTAAACTGATTACCAACGTCTTAAAAGGCGGCGAAACGCTCTATCACTTGCCCGTTCCAAAGGACGAGAACAGTGCCCCCGATTTCGAAAAATTAAAGGCGTTGTATCAAGCCGTTTATGAAAATATCGCAAACGGCAACATCACGTTCGCAACGGTTGTCGAAAACGGCGGTATCGGCGCGGCGGTCATCAAATCCGCGCTCGGAAACAGCGTCGGCGTCGAGTTCGAAATGACTGCGGACGAGCTGTATACAGAGGGCTACGGCGATTTAATCGTTTCTCTTAAAGACGCAAGCAAACTTTCGGCAAAACGCATAGGGCAGGTACGCGGCGAACGTTTTGTATGCGGCAAAGAAAGCGTTACGCTTGAAAACGCGGCGAACGCGTACATGGGTGCGTTAAACGGGGTATTCGCAACGACCGCGCCCGCAGAGGGCACGGCGGAAAACTGCGACTACACGTCGGGCGCGAAATACAAGAATATTTCCACAAAGACGGCAAAACCCCGCGTGTTCATACCCGTATTTCCGGGCACGAACTGCGAGCTTGACACGGCGCGCAAATTCAAACTTGCAGGGGCAGAGGTGGAAACGGTAGTCGTTCGTAACCGCACGCCTGTTGACATTGAAGACAGCGTTGAACGCATTGTCAAAGCAATCAAGAACGCGAATATCGTAGCATTTCCGGGCGGTTTCTCGGGCGGCGACGAACCCGACGGCAGCGGTAAATTTATCGCAACGACCTTCCGCAACCCGTATATTGCGGAGCAGCTCGAAGAATTGTTGCACAGCCGCGACGGTCTTGCATTGGGTATCTGTAACGGTTTCCAAGCCCTCATCAAGCTCGGGCTCGTCCCGTTCGGACACGTGAAAGAGCTCACGGCAGACTCTCCCACGCTCACGTTCAACAACATATCTCGCCACGTATCGACGGTAGTAGACGTTCGGGTTTCCTCCAACCTTTCCGCATGGCTTTCGGCTTGCAAGGTTGGCGAGGTGTATAAAGTCCCCGTCTCGCACGGCGAGGGCAAAATCGTCGCACCCGTTTCGGCTTTGGAAGAAATGAAAAAGAACGGCCAGATAGCGACGCAATACGCCGATTTGTCGGGTAATCCGACCATGCTTTCGCCGTATAACCCCAACGGCTCCATGTGGGCGATAGAGGGTATCACGTCGCCCGACGGCAGAGTATTCGGTAAAATGGGTCATAGCGAGCGTATCGGCGACAACCTTTATAAAAACGTCGAAGGCAATTTCGATATGAAGATATTCGAAAGCGGCGTGAAATATTTCAAATAAGCACGAAAAAATAAACAAAAGGACAATAGGCTTATGATTGATATACATACGCACGTATTGCCCGATTTGGACGACGGGGCAAGAAACGACAACGAAACGGCAGCGCTCATTCGCGCAGAACTGTCGAACGGCGTACGGGAGCTTGTGTTCACACCGCACTACTACGCCAAAAAGCGACCCGTAGAATGCTTTTTGAAACAGCGCGAGGCGGTGGTGGAACGCATACGTCCGTTGCTTTCTGTGGGCTTAAAGACCCGCGTAGGCGCAGAGGTACACTTAACGGGCGTAAACGACCCGCCGAGCGACGCGCTTTGCTCGCTTGCGATTGAGGGCACGAATTGCGTGCTTGTGGAATTGCCTTTCGAGGGTAAATGGAACGGCGGGTTGCTCACGAATTTATTCCGTTTTATCGCGGACACGGGCTATCAACCAATCATCGCGCATATCGAACGCTATGAGCAAATCCGCAAAAACCCTACGCTTATAAACACGCTTGTAAAAATGGGCTGTCTAATACAGCTCAATACCGGCGCGTTTTTAGACAAGCATACACAAAAATTCGCCTTTTGTCTATTGCGGCACGGCTTGGTGCATTGTTTGGGCACGGATACGCATAACCTCGAAGACCGCGCGCCCAATTACAAAGCGGCAAAAGAATACGTAAAAGAAAAAGGCTACAAAAAGGAATGGGCGCAGGTGCAGTCGCGTATGCGGCAAATTCTCAAAAACCAAAAGGTGGAAAATACCTGTACCCCGATTAAAAAACTTTTTTGGTGGTATAAATAAATAGACGGCTTTGTCTAAAATAAATAAAAAAGAATAAATAATAAAAAGGAGATAACGACTATGGCTAAAATTACTGCGAATACGTTGATTGCGGATTGCTTGCAAATCAACCCCAACGCTCCCGAAATTTTAATGTCGGCGGGCATGCATTGTTTCGGGTGTGCAATGGCGCACGGCGAAACGGTTGCGGAGGCGGTTGCTGTGCACGGCGAAGACCTCGACGCGTTGCTCAAAAAGCTGAACGAAGGATTAGAGGACTAAAACGTAACGAAAAAGAGGAGAACCCGCCCCTTGCTTTTCTAAAAGCAAGGGCGGGTTTCGCTATCCGAGCCCAAAGCGATTGAAAATCAGAAAAAACGGATATACTGTTATCGGCATGGAAAAACTACGCAAGGTATACCGCTTTCTCAAAGAAAAATACAAGCTTTTGGCTCTTAAAAAATATACGACGCTCGCCGGCACGCTCGTATTCTTTTTAATCATGTCGATTGTGCCGCTTTCCTTTTGGTCGACGCTCTTGCTCGGCAAGCTCCCAATAGACGCCGAACGCGTGTTTTCCCTGCCCGTATTCGCGTCCGTAAAAAACGTATTAACCTACGTCCAAACAGAGGCGCAAAACGCAACGACGGGCGCGTCGCTCGTTCTGCTTTTAACAACGTTGTATTCGTCAACGACTTTGTTCTACCAAATGCGCAAAAGCGGAGAAATCATCTATGGCCACCCCCGCCCGAAAAAAGGCCTACGCCTACGGCTTACCGCGTTGTTGCTGTTACTTGTCGTGATGGGGCTGTTGTTCACGTTCGCAATCGTATTTGCCGTCGGCACGTTCCTGTTTTCTCGATTCCTATCCCCGCGTTGGGAGGTATTCGCCGACTACGCGCTTTTGATTTTGCTGTCCTTTGCGCTCGTTCTGCTCCTGAATGCCTACGTCTGCCCGTATAAAGCGCGCCTGCGTTCCTTTTTGGGCGGTACGGCAATTACCGTGCTTGCTTGGGTGGTCGCGGTAATAGGCTTTTCCGTATACCTTCAAATCAGCAATTTAGACAAACTCTACGGCGCGTTGAGCGCGATTATCGTGTTTTTGCTATGGCTGTATATTTTGATGATTTGCTTTATTGCGGGCGTAATTTTTAACAGCGAAAAGCTCGCGGCAGAACGTAAAGCGAATAAAAGAAAAAAACGCGCGCATACTGCTTGATATGAAAGTAAAATACGCAATTTGCGCGGCGATAAGCACGCTTGCGCTCCTGTTTTCTTCTTGTGGCAACGGCTCGCTGAAAGACGTAACCAAACCGTATTTAGGCGAATACGATTGCAAAAGCGCGTTACTTGGCGACGTGGATTTTTTAGACGAATTTTCGTATATCAAATTAGAGCTAAAACAAGAGGGCACATTTTCGCTTTATTATGCGACGAAAGAGGGCAAAAAAGGGGAAGAAACAGGACAATACGTCTACGACGAAGAAAACGAAACGTTGACCTTTTCTCACGCAGGGCTTGGCGAGGTGAAACGCAAATTCCCGCTCAAAGAGGGTAGTCTTTCCATCGTTCTTCCGCTCGGGGCAAAAACCCTAACCATGCAATTTTCAAGGAAATAACGAAGTTGACGCGGGGGCGAATATCCATTCGCCCCCGCGTCGGTGTTTTATTCAGCCTCGCCCGTTTCAATCTCCGCAAAAAAATAATTTGTCTTTAAGCTACAATTCATTTTTTATAATCAATAATACCAATTATTCCTAAAACAACAAACGCAATAGAAAGAATAAGGGTTACTATCCACCTTGTCATATTTTCGCCGCTAAAAGCAAGTATTACAAATGGTGTAATTGCCACAAGTCCAACGATTAGTTGAAATATCGATGCGAATAGTTGCCATTTGCTTTTCATAAATGTTACCTCGTCAAATTCTTATTTATCGGTGAGTTTATTATAGCAAAAAGGCAAATTAAATTCAAGCAATTTTGCGTGATAAAAAATTCGATTTGTAAAAAGTTAAGTTTTATAAAAATCTCTATGGGAAGAGCGATAAGAGTGTTCTGCTTATTTGGTTGAGGCGACGGGTATCTGCCGTTTCTCGCAAGCGAGAACTCTCGGCAGGGCAGCGGT
>JAFTKT010000061.1 GCA_017453145.1 Clostridia bacterium | reverse complement strand
CGACGGGGAGCGAAGTCTTTCTATCTTTCCGCAAAGCATAGATGAAACCGTTCGTTACCCCAAATGAGCTTAAAAAACGCAAGTTTAACAAAGTATTGCGCTCCATATTTCCGTCAAAGCCCAACCAAGCGAAGTAAAACGGAGCAAGACCCCGTGCGACGGGAAGCGAAGTCTTTCTATCTTTCCGCAAAGCATAGATGAAACCGTTCGTTACCCTAAATGAACTTAAAAAACGCAAGTTTAACGAAGTATTGCGCTCCATATTTCCGTCAAAGCTCAACCAACCGAAGCAAAACGGAGCAAGACCCCGTGCGACGGGGAGCGAAGTCTTTCTATCTTTCCGCAAAGCATAGATGAAACCGTTCGTTACCCCAAATGAGCTTAAAAAACGCAAGTTTAACGAAGTATTGCGCTCCTTGTTTCCGTCAACCCCCAAACAACCGAAGTAAAACGGAGCAAGACGCAAGCAAGACAAGGCAAACGCGGCTTTTCCGACGGGACGTTTACAAATCGTAAACGAGCGAGGAAAAACGCAAGTTTAACGAAGTATCGCGCCGCGTATTCTGCGTTTTACCCCAAGCCGATACATTGCGTGCAAATATTCACCGCTTTTCCGAGCACGTCTGCCATGCCGCCGTTGAATATCCCCGAAACGATACATAAAAGCGCAACGCCGCCGACGATACAACGCGCAATCAAAACCGCCTTACCGCTCGCCGACTTATCTTTCTTACATTCCACAGCCCCGCCGCGCAAGGCCACGCCCTTTTTCGCGTTCTCCGCGATTTGCATTTTAACGAACGCAAGCTCTTTTTTTAATTGTTCCTCTTCAAAATACACCACACCGACGGCAAGTCCAACCGCCCCGAACAAATACGGCAACGAGCGCACGAGCCGTTCCGCCTCTCCGTGTTCGGCAAAAAAACCTGTGCTTGCGGCTTGTTTATAGGCAGGCGAAAGCAAATACCCCGCCACCATAGCCGCGCACATGCCCGCCGCGAGAAAAAACGCACACCACGCGGCAAATCGCACGCTGAACGCATACCTGCCCCGCTCGTTTTCAGGCAAACGCGCTTTCAACTTGGATAAAGTCAAACGCAAGTCTATCACAGCCCGCACCTGCTCTTTTTGCGGGAATAAGCACTCCAACACCCCCACCGCGCCAATCAAAAGTATCCATAAGAAAAAGAACGCGGCAACTTCCCAAAACCTCGCGGCAACGTTTTGCGCGATAAACGCCCAGTCCACTAGGAATATGCGCCAAACCTGCAAGATAAACAACGCGCCGACGAGAACCGTCCACACGCTAAGCAACGCCCTGCCCCAAAAACAGAGCCTTTGGCGTTCATTTTCCAAGCCAAAACGCGACATACCGCCTCCTACGCTCCTATTTTATTCTATTATAACTTATTTCCCGCAATCTGTCAAGTGAAAAAAATTCCCTGCGCAAAAAAGCCATAAAATTCCCGAAAGCGCGCAAAACTCCTTGTCATTTTTCCGAATATATAGTATAATAAGGAAGTAGTCCAAGCGGATTACAAGCGGAGTTTTTATGAAAAAATCAATCCTTATCAGCTTACTTTCCCTCACCTGTTTTTCCCTGCTTGCAGTTGCATGCAGCGAACCCTCTTCGCCAAAGGACAGCGTTTCGGGCGAAACGCACGTCGTCGAATTCAAGAGCGGCACGGGCTTTACCTATCAAAAGACGGAAAGCGGCAACAAGCTCACCATCGATAAAGGCGAAAGCATTTCGTTTTCGTTAGATATTGGCGCGTTCTACACAGGTACGCCGATTGTCCTTGCTAACGGCACGGCGGTCGCGTCGTCGGAGGGCGTCTACACGCTCACCGTCCAAGAAGACACAACCATCACGGTCGAGGGCATTCAAAAAGACGTTTCGAATATGCTCGGTACAGGCGCATTTGACGACGCGTTCGTCATCTCCCGCCCAATCGACCTTGTCTATATCGCCGAACAAGTCAACGCAGGCAACGAAACGTATGCGGCGGCGGCATACGTACTTGGCGGCGACATTGATTGCAAGGGCGAAACGTTAAACGTCATCGGGGACATGCGCACAGAAAACGCCTTTTTCAGCGGTTGCGTATCCTGTTACACCGACCCAAGCACGAACGAGGCAACCCGTTACACCATCTCCAACTTCAAAATCAACGCAAGCGGCGCGGGCTACGTCGGTTTATTCGGTTGCGTACAAGCGGATTTAACAACGGACGGTAGCGGCATGTTCTACGGTATCCGTATCGAAAACTTCGAAATCACGGCAAGCGTGAAGAACATGAAAACCGACCCTGTTCTCTACTGCGGCGGCTTAATCGGCTACGGCATGGGCGCAACCATGTACCTTTGCGACGCGGTAAACGGCGAAATCAACGTCCTTGCCGACGAGAACTATTTCTCGTTCGCAGGCGGGCTTATCGGCTGTCAGCAAGCCTCCTACCAACAAAATCTTGGACAGGTATTCTCCTCTGAAATCGCATATTCGACGGTCGACGTCGACGTAAACGCGATACAGGGTAGCGTTTTATATGCAGGCGGTATCGTAGGCTACGCTTTCACCGACTCCGTCGTCGCCCCCTCTTTCATTCATAACGCCTATGCAACGGGCAACGTCAGCGGCGCGGCGCGCGCAGGCGGTATCGCAGGCGGGCTGGGACAATACACGTCGGTGAGTAATTGCTACACGACAGGCGACGTATACGCGAACTGCACGCAATCCTCCGCCCTCGTTACCGACAAAGAATACTGCTATGCCTTTGCGGGCGGTTTAGTAGGCTTTGCCGAAAACGACACGTCGATAAACGACGGTTTCTCGGCAGGTAGCGCGGTCGCGACGGCACGCGAGGGCAAGGCTTACGCCCAAGCAAACGCAGACGTAGGCGGCGGGTATGCGGCAGGCAAAACCTCCGTCAATTCCCAGCAATACGCCGCCGAAAACTGTCTTGGCGAAATCACGGCGACAACCGCCAACACGCACGCCCAAACCACGCTCGGTTGGCGCGAGCACGACTGGACGTTCACGGACAACGCGTTCCCGACGATTAACTACGCCCCTGCCGAAGGCACGGTGGCAACCGTCGTAACCGTCAAATACGTTACCGGCGATAAAAACGTAACCATCAAAGTCAACGGCGAAACGCAAAAACAAATCACCTACCAAGATTCCTACGCACCGCTCGTCGACGCGTTCAACAGCGGCGATTTGGGCATTTATCTTGCGGCGGACGGCAACGGCTACCGCTCGTTCGGTTACTTTTTCGACGAGGCTTGCACCAAGCCCGTACCCTATTCCTATCTAACGACGAGCGATAAAACGTTATACGTAGGCTTTGCCGACCACACGAAAATAATAGGCAACTACGAGCTCTTGACGCCCAGCGGTAAAGTCGCACTTGAACTGACGGCAGACGGCTTTGCGCTGTACCAAGACGGCGCGCTCCCCCAAAAGGCACGCTATCAATTCGACGGCGAAGAACTGCTTTTGGAGAGTGTGAAATTCACTAAATACTATAACGGTGCTATCGATTCCGAGCTCTCTGTCAACGGCGACGAACGCTTTGATATGAACCGTTATCAATACGCCAATTTCAGCGCAACGCTGCAAAACGGCGCTTTGCAACTCTTCGACGGCGTATATTTCACAAAATCCGCGCCCTTGACGGCGTATAAATCGGGCGCACTTCCTCTCCTCGTCGGCGACTACTATGTGCAAAAGGGTAGCGACGTTACCTACTACACTTTCCGCGCCGACGGCACGGCAACGGGCGTTTACGACGATATTCCCACCGAGTATACCTATACGCTTTCGAACACGCAAATCACGTTGACGGTAGGTAGCACGACGGAAACGTTGGCACAGTCCGAGTTGAACAGCTACGATGTATTCAAAGGCACGTGGAGCAAACGAGCCTCCGTCGGCAAAACCTACGTATTCGACGGCATGGGCGGCTGGACGAGCTACTACGGCAAAACGGCAACGGCAAGCGGCACGTACGCGGCAGGCGAACAAGACGACACGGCATGGACGGGTTTTTATTCCTTGCGCACAAGCGGCACGTACACGCTCAACGGCGAAAGCAAAATCACCCTTTCGAGCGGCGAAACGGTTACGTTCACCACCGACGGTTTCTTGTCCGTTTCCAAAAACGGCGTAAACGAAACGTATTATCCCGAAAACAGCCACGTCGGCAAATGGAACGCGGCAAACGGTAGCGTTTCCCTGTCCTTGCAGGGTTTGAAAGAGAACGGCGAGGGCAACGCCACACTCACGTTCGCAGGCGGCTACGTCCACGAGCTTATCTACGAGCCGAGCGAGGACGGCGAGTACGTGTGCTTATATCAACTCCAAACGGCAGACGACGTTACGTATAAGGTCGTCTTTGGCTATTTCCGCTACGAAAAGACGGGCAACGTACTTTCTTTGACCATCTATAACCCCTACGACTTGGAAACGGAAACGGGCTACACCGCGCACGTTTTACAGGTAGTAGACGAATACGAGGGCGAATGGGTAAGTGCCGACGAGCTTTTCCAAAAGCTGACGTTCAACGGCGCGGGCAACTACTACGACGCGTTCACGGCAAGCGGCAAACTGACGATAGGCGGCGAAACGGTGGATTATAAATTAAACGGCAACACCTTGCAAGGCACGTTCCTCTATCACGACGTAGAATACACCGTGTTATTAGACGAAAACACGCAACAAGTGAAAATCCTTTCGGGCGCAAACGAAATCACGCTCGAACGCAAGGACGAACTTTCCGCACTTTCCCTTATCGCCTTTGATAAAAAGACGTTCACCGCAGGCAAAAAATACGCTTTCGACGGCTACGGCAATCTTGCAAAAGGCGGCAAAATGACGGTGGACGGAACGACCTACGTCTATAAAAAGGCATTAAACGGCTACACCCTCTACGAGGGCGAAACGGCAATCGGCGCTATCGCGCTCTCCCAAGACGGCTCGCATTATCAACTGACGTTACACGGCAACGCCACCGCGCTTTATACAGAAAACGCGCTTATGGGCGACTGGGCAATCAGCGGCGCGTTCGCGCTTTTACAAATCGGCGCGAGCGACTTAAACGGCAACGTGCTCGTCCGTTACGAAAACGCAATTTCGAGCATGCGTATGCTCGACCCCTCCGTTTACACGTTCTCTTGCGAGATAGAGAGTATGCCGCGCACGTTCTACGTATTCCTGCTTGGCGAGCAGGGCAAAACGCACGGTCTTGCCCTCTCCGAATACGACAGCTTGGCTTACAGAAACTATCAAATCTGTTCTCGCGCCGACGCATACTTCGGCACGTGGACGCAGGAAAACGGCAATTTCGCCCTCTCGTTCGACGGCGTGCATTTTGATAAGAATAACCGCTACGCAAACGGCACGGCGCACCTTATGTACAAGGGCAAAACGACGGTATATTCCTACACGGTAAACCCCAGCGGCAAAGTCGTGTTATGGTCGCAAGAGCTTTTGCTCGGCTCGACGGTACAATACACACTCGTGCCTTGCGAGCTTACGGACGCAGGCGCTTATTTGAACGCCGAAAAAACGCAAGCGTTCAAGCGCGTGCAAATCGATTCCCTGTTCGAAGTGGTCGCAAAAGACGCAACGGGCGCGAGCTACGTATTCAACGGCGGCAACGTCGGCGAAACGTTAGGCGAGGTTACGTCGGGCGAAAAGACGTATACCTATAAAATCACGGCATACGACAGTGTTCAAAGTAAAGCGACGCTTGAGTTAACGGACAAACAGACGAACGAGGTATACACGGCAACGCTTGATTACTCCAACCCCAACGCGCAGAAAATCACGCTCGTCAAGCAAACGGACGAACAGGCATAAACAAACCCGTACATCAAACACCACGCCCCTTGCGTTTTCCACGCAAGGGGCGGTTTCTCACCGATAACACCCGTCTACACCCCGCGGCAATCCACGCGCCGTTTCTGCATAAAGCGCGAAAAACGCCACTCCGAAGTCTTTCTTCGAAGTAGCGTTTTTTATTTTACATTTTGTCATTGCGCTCAGCTTGCTATTCGCACAGACACTTTGTGTCATTGCGAGGAGGGCAAAGCCTAACGCGGCAATCTCATAAAATCCTACCGCAACGCAAGTCCCGAATTGTCATTCTGGAACAACGAGATAGAATCTAATTCGGGACTTTGCAATTCACGACGGTTCTTGCCGTAAATTCACGCCCCGACAGGTGCAATTCGCGAACGCAAAGCGTTCAATTCACTTGCTTTTTTCGCGGCAAGCAAAAATACGCTTATTCCTCCGTTCCTTTCACGGTGCTCACGACAAGCTCTCTGTTCTTGTTCTCTTTCTCACCGACCATATCGATTTTCAAACAATCGCCGTCCTCATACGTATGGAGACTGATATTCTCGGCAATAAGCGTTTCCAACGCACGTTGGAAATTCTTTTTCG
>JAFTKT010000060.1 GCA_017453145.1 Clostridia bacterium | reverse complement strand
TTTTATTTTTTATTTTTTCCCCGCCGTTGTCATTATAATCTAACGCTAGAACAGGACGGCAAGTTTGCCTTGCCGTTCCGCCTTATTGTTGTATAACATTGTTTATGATAAAATTTGCTAAAATTTTCATTTGTTAGTCCTTTTTATTTCAAGTTATAACTCTTTCGAATTTTTTCATAATCCTTATAAGAAATTTGAAATCCTCGTCTTATCTCTCTTAAATATTCTTTATAAAGAATTTCTGCTCCAACAGGAATAGGAAGTATGCCTGCACTACAATATTCTATCTTGATTATCCTTTCCCAATTCAATGCCCATATTTCCGTTCCGTCCTTTTTATGATAGGAAATGCCTTTTTCCGAAACCATATAATATTTCTTCGGATAAATACTGAAAAGAATAAAAACCAATAACGTTAAACTACTTACTATGACACCGTAAGCAATCAAAAAACTCAATTCTCCGCCCATGAAAAGCGGTGCATAAAAAAGAATTATGCAACAAATTGACAACCACTTAAAAGGAGTAATATAATATTTACACTTCATTTTACTCACCTCTTCATACTTCCACCAAATATATATATATGATACAATGTAAAATTTAGATATATCCTATAATCAGTATACCATATCTTTCCTTAACCTGTCAAGCACTCGTTTCATATCGCTCTAATTTTCACCCACACCACCAAACACAAACGTGCGAGAAAATCGCTCTCCTCGCACGCCTTCTCACGTTCGGCTCTATCGGGGAACGCGCCGAAACATAAGCAAAAGTATAAAATTCCCCTCATCTTTTCATAATTATATCACAGGCGTTGCCTGTTTGTCAAGCAAAATACAGGCATTTCCTGTAAAATGGTAAGAGAGGAGGAAAAAAATGATAACGATAGAAGACATCAAGAAAGAATTAAAGCAAGCCATACAGACGAGCGGAAAAACGCAAACGCAAATAGCAAAGGAACTGCACGTTACGCAACAAACGGTACAGCAATACGTTTCTGGTCGGTCGCTCCCTGCGCTCGACACGCTCGCAAACTTATGCGTTTTATTAGATTTAGACGCTAACGAGCTCTTAAAAATCCGCTAAACGTCAAACGCCCCGACGGCTTTTGTGCCGTCGGGGCGTTTATCAATTTTCAGTGATTAGAACATCTGCACGAACGCGTCGCGTTCCGCGCCGACAGACACGTATTTCACGCGGCAGTCGCACGCCTTTTCGATATAAGCGATATAATCGAGCGCCTCTTTGGGCAAATCCTCTTTCTTGCGGCATTTTGAAATGTCGCACGCCCAACCCTTGACGGTGGTAAACACGGGCTTGCAATCGTCCAACACGTCGATAAACGGGAACTCGTGAATAATCTTACCGTTCAGCTCATACGCCTCGCAAATCTCAATTTCCTCATACGCGGAAAGCACGTCCATTTTCGTGAGCGCGATTTCCTTTGCGCCCTGACAGCGAATCCCGTAGCGAGAGGCAACGACGTCGAACGGACCGACTCTGCGGGGTCTACCCGTCGCCGCGCCGTATTCGCCGCCCAAATCGCGCAAGAACTTCGCCTTGTCGCCGAAATACTCCGCCGTGAACGGACCTTCGCCCACGCAGGTAGAATACGCCTTCATAATCCCAATCGAATTATCGAGTTGCAACTGCGGCACACCCGCTCCGATAGGCGCGTAAGCGGCAATCGTCGAAGAGGACGAGGTGTAGGGGTGGATACCGAAATCGATGTCGCGCATAGCGCCGAGCTGTGCCTCGAACATAATATTTTTGCCCTGCGCGTTCGCCTCCGTCAAATACGCCCCCACGTCGCACACAAACGGCGCGAGCTGTTTGCCGTATTCCTCAAAATACGCGATAATATCCTCCGTTTTAACGGGTTCTGCGTGATAGCCGCCGACGACGGTCAAATTCTTCCATTCGACAATATCGGCAACGCGCGCATAGAGTTTTTCGGTATTCAAAAGCTCGCCCATACGGAACGCTTTCTTATAATACTTATCCGCGTACACGGGCGCGATACCGCGACGGGTCGAACCGAATTTCTTACCGGCAAGGCGGTCCTCCTCCAAGCAGTCTTGGAGCACGTTATAAGGCATGGTAATCACAGCGCGGTCGGAAATTTTAAGATTTTCGGGCGTAATCTTGATACCCGCCTCGCGCAATTTCGCCATTTCGCCGCAGAGGTGCTTGATGTCGATAACCATACCGTTCCCCATTACGTTCACGACGTCCTCACGCAAAATCCCCGACGGCAAGAGGTTGAGGATAAATTTCCCCCGTTCGTTGATGACGGTGTGTCCGGCGTTGTTACCGCCCTGATACCGACAAACGACGTCAAAGCTTTGCGAGAGCAAATCGACCATTCTGCCTTTACCCTCGTCGCCCCAGTTAATACCGCAAATAGATGTGAGCATATTATATATTTCTCCTTTGTTTTTTCTCAAACCCAAACGCAAAAAAGGGAGCTTTTCACGCAAAACTTGCGCCAAGCCCTAATTTGACAAATCTCATTATAACGGATTTTTACGTTCTTGTCAAGCCGAAACACCGCCTTGCCGTGATTTTATCAAAAAATCGCGAACCGAGTTTTTCTCAATCCCGCGCGAAATCCTCCGCAAGCGGAAAATCGACGAAAAACGTACTCCCTTTTTGCGGCTCGCTCTCCACGCCGAACTGCAAGCCGTGCCGCTCCAACGTCGCCTTGACGATAGACAACCCCAAGCCCGTGCCCTGCACAGGCCGCTTGTGCGTTTCGCCCGAACGGTAATACCGCTCCCAAATCCCCGCAAGCTCTTCCTTTTTAATCCCAGCGCCCGTATCCCGCACGGCAAAACGGAAACTGCGTTCCCCGCGCCTACGCAAGGACACGAATACTTTTTTATCCTCGCCCGTGTAGTTGACGGCATTCCCGATTAAATTATACAATGCCTGCCCAATCTTAATCTCATCCACTTGCGAGGTCAAGCCGTCCTCTATCTCCACCTCGAACACGTACCCCTGCGTTTCCCGCAAATACGCGAACCTGTCGAGGATTTCTCGGGTATACGCCGACAAATCGACGGGCTCGACTTTAAGCTCGGACAACCCCGAACGCAGTTTTGACAAATCCAAGACGTCGGCAACGAGCGAGGCGAGCCTGTCCGCCTCGTCCACGATAATCTGTGCGTGCTTATTGCGTTTTTCAGGCACGTCCCCCGAGATTTCCAAAATCATGGACGCATACCCTTTAATCATAGTGAGCGGCGTTTTGAAATCATGCGAAACGTTAGCAATCAGCTCCTTTTGCATACGGTCAGTTTTGGACAGCTCGTCGCGTGCAAAATTCAACGTATCGGCGAGTTCCACCATCTCCTGCCCATAATCCGCACCGTGAAAATCGACGTTAAAATCCCCGCGCGCAAGCCGCCTCGTCTTTTTCGTCATTTCGGAAATAGGCTTTGTCAGCCACCCCGACACCGCACTCGACAACGCAAACGCAAGCACGAACACAAACACGGCAAGGAACGTCATACGCACCCCCACTTGCCCAAGCGCCGATTGCATAAACGCAAGCGATTTCGCGACGTATAAATACGCCTCCGAATCCCCGCCGTAGAGCTTAATCTTCGAGCCGTAGACGTATTCCCCGTTCTCACGGTACAAGGCGAACCCGTCCCCGCTTTGCGCCAGCTCGTCTTTCAAGGTCTGCGCACGCTTGGAAAAATCGAACGAAGCGTCGCCCTCCGTTTCGGGCATACGCGGAAACAGCACCTCGCCGTCGTCGTCCAAAATGAAAATCCGCACGTCGAACGAAGTGGCGAGATAGCGCAGATACTCACTGCGGTTTCCCCCGAAAACTTCGGGCGTATCGGACACGACGGCAACCTCAATGCTGCGTCCCTTTTCAGACAGCTCGCGCGCCGCCTCCTTTTCATACGTCTGGGAAATCACCACGCGCAAACTAATCCCGAACAGCAACACAATAACAAGCGCGAGCGCGGAAAACGTCGTCCACAGCAGGAAATAGATACTTGCGCCCCTCTGCCGCCGACGGTAATCGTGTTTTCTTTTCGTCCGCTTACTCTCCAAACCGTTTACTCCTCGAATTTATAACCAAGCCCGCGCAACGTAACGATAAATTTCCGATACTCTTTGAGATTTCCGCGCAGCATTTTAATATGCGTGTCTACGGTACGGTCGTCGCCGTAGAAATCGAACCCCCACACGTCCAACAGCAGCTTTTCCCGCGTAAGCGCGATACCGCGATTACGGACGAGATAGAACAAGAGCTCATATTCTTTGGGGGTCAGCTCGGCTTTTTCGCCGTCCACGTAGACGTTTCTGCCCGCCATATCGATTTTCAAGCCCTCAAACGTCAAAAGCTCGTTTCCGCCGCGTTTTTGCGAATGTCGTTTGGTAACGGCGTTAATGCGCGCCATCACCTCTTTGGGAGAAAAGGGCTTGGTAACGTAATCGTCGACGCCCATTTCAAAGGCAAACAGCTTGTCGTATTCCTCGCCCCGCGCGGAGAGCATAATGACGGGCACGTCCTTTGACTTTTTAATTTCTTTCACAGCCGAAAAGCCGTCGAGGTGCGGCATCATCACGTCCATAAGCACAAGGTCATAGTCATTCTCGCGGCACATACGCACAGCTTCCATACCGTTCGCCGCCTCAAACGCCTCGTTCCCCTCAAATTCGACGTATTCACGGAGCACGCCGCGAATCATTTCCTCGTCGTCTACGATTAAAATTTTCATAACGGTAAAATTTTCCTTTTTTTAATTTATGTAATTACTTATACACCAATAAAATTAAAATTACGCTAAAAAACCGTGAAAAACAGATGAAATTTCCATTTTCACGGTTTTATTATAGCATTTTTCCTAATTTCTGTCAAGCCTTTCGCCGTTCTTCCCTCGTCATTGCATTCAACTTGCTATTCGCAATGCTTGTCATTGCGAGCGGAGCAACGCGGAGCGCGGCAATCTCTGTTAGTTCTTCGCCCCTCCCTGTCATTCTGGAGCGACGATAGATAGGAGCGAGCGTACCCGAACGAAAAGTGCAACTTTGCGTGAGACATGATACTCCCGTTTTGGTATTCTATATTCCCCCAAGCGTCGTATTTATAGCTTGCTACCACGTTTCCGCTTTCATCGCGAATTGCTATTATATCCCCAAGCGTGTTTTTGTCGAACGGAACAAAAACGAACAGCACGACTTGGCGGAGTGGTTGTACTCCGCCGTAAGCCGTTGCATTGTTCGTAATGTAAATCGCGAAAAGTTTCATTTGTTAGTCCTTTTCTTCGTGCTTTCGTACGATTTTATCTTCAAAGAGTTTTTCTTAATAGTTCAAACGCCTTATTTTCCCTACTGTCAATTTTGATAGATGAAATATCTTCTATCTTAAAAACGCATTCTCCGTCAATTTGCCCGTTATTATCAATTTGCGAAATAACGCACTTCCCTGCATGCACTTTAGTTACAAATCCAATAAGATCACATTGTTGACTTTGCAATAATTGAAGAAATAAAATCCTATTATTGTTTAACGACTCATTTAATAACCAATCTATATAATCTCTTTGTGGAATATTATAGTCTAGAAAAACACTATTTTTAATTCTTATCAACTTTTGTAACTTTTTGCAATATAAAGTAGCCCGTTCCATTTTTACAATCTCTTGCGTACGATATAAAATCAAGCCGTCGGGCTCTCCTACGCAATCAATACTTTTTAATAACAGGCAAGAATCGTCCACACCTAAAATATAACCCGCTCCAAAAGTATCGCTTACTATATCCGTATAAATTGTCATTATTTCATTTTTATCAAATTCATTTATTTTCATTAAAACTCCTCCAAATTCTCAATCAACATCTATTCTAAACAACTTACATTTTTTGCTCGTATCGAACTTCTTTAAGTTTCATTTGTTAGTCCTTTTCTTTTTATAATGTCTTAATTTTTATCGGATTTTAACAAATATTTAGGGCTATATGCCCCCATTACATATTCACCAATCAAAAACATATACCCATCATTAAAAAGAACCACTGACGGAAACCCATGAGAAAAAAGATTATCTAAAACCTCTTGTGAAAAATATAATATTTTACCATCATAATAATCGTCCGTCGACAAAATATATACATTCTTAAATGAAATACTATTTTCTTTTAAAAAACAGATTATATCTTTA
>JAFTKT010000059.1 GCA_017453145.1 Clostridia bacterium | reverse complement strand
TGCGGTTACGAACGTAATGATGGCAATTACAAGCACCTGTCTAGCGCCGAACAGCGCGAACGGAATGGAAACGTTCATAATATGCAGAATATACGCGTTGACGAGCGTACACCCAACCGCAGAAAGCGCGACCGCTAATATACCGTTGACGAGGGCAATAATCAGGCTTTCGCTCAAAAACGTCAACAGAATATCCTTGCCTCCCGCACCGAGTCCGCGTAACACGCCCACACTTTGTTTCTTGCTGGAAATACTCGTGCTGATATAATTATATAAAAGGAAGATAGCAAGCAGGGCAAGCGCGATTGCCGCGTACAAGAACAGGTTCGCGACCTGTTTAATCATAGTTTCGTTATCTCTGATGACTTTCAAGGTCGAGTTGTTGTATAAGCTTAAAGTAAGCCCTTCCTCTTCGATAAGATACGCCACAATATTCTGTAAGCCCGAACGCACGGCGGCGGAGGAGAATAAGATTTTCGAATATTCGCCTTGCTTGGGATAAATGCCAAACGACTGCATGAGCGTATCGTTCATCATAAACTTATATCGCCGTGCCGCCGTGTAGCTGCTCGTATCCACGCCGAAATATACGCCGACGATTTTTAAGGACTTGACGACCTTTTCGCCTGTTTCTTCGTATCGTTGCGTAATATTCGCCGTAAAACATCCGTTAGTAATCGATTTATTGAGTAAAGACAAAAGTTGATTGAACGTTTCTCGGTTTTCCGTCGCGTTTTTGGATTGCATACTGCCGATTAAATACCGCGCGTTTTCCTGCATTGTCTTGTCGGCAAGGGCGGCGATTTCCGTTGAAAATACGTCCTCTAAATTCGCGTGATGAATTAAAATTTCGTCGTCGGCAAGCGTAAAGCTTTCTCTGTCCTCCTTGAAAAAGAGGATATTGTTTTCGTCGTAAAGCCGAGAGGCATAGACGTAGTCCACGATTTGCTTTTTGCCAGACAAGCCCTGCAAGCTCATAGACCATTCGGTGTTCCCCGTTTGGAATGTGGGGTCGGGTTGATGCACGAGCTTGGTAAAGCCTTTTGGCGAGAAGAAACATTTATGCGCGCCCGAATCGATAAAGGCGTTATAATCGGTGAGTAGCGCGCGCGTATTGACGTTGTTGGGCGTGGCGTCTTTGAGCGGGGCGTATTTGGCAGGGATTTCTCCGCAATCGATTAAGCCCGTGATAGTGTAAGTATTATTGCTTGCCTCAATAGTTGCGCCGATTAAATCTTCACGCACTTCGATTGTTTTTTCGCCCAGTGGATTGCCGTTCAAATAATAAATAATCGAATCGGCAAGAAACGTCGAAATTGCGACGTTATACATGCTTGTTTTGACCAAAACCCCGTCCTCGTAAATAAGCTTGGGATATTTCCCTGCAACGAGCCGATAGGGGAAGTCTTTGAAATTACCTTGTTCGTCGAGCTCCGTTTGCGGGTCGAATTCAATGAACCCGTTGACGGAGTTGGCGTAGTATTTTTTACCGATTACCACGTCGGAATCGATAAGGCTGGAATAGAGCGAAATCTTGGAAACACCCTTGACTGTGCCGCCCGTGTCCTGTGCTAAATCGGCGATTGCGTCGTCGGAAAGCTGCAATGCATAAGAATCGCCCGCTTGATAATTTGCGGTGTAAGAGGGAGTAACGGTAATCGTTTGCGCGTTGTTTATTTTCAATGCGTTTTGTAAAATACTTTGCGTGCTAAACGTTGCAATCGTGTCGAATAATCCGAACACGGCGAATGCGAGCGCGGACACGAGCACGGTAATTATCAATCGGAACGGCTTGACGGTGAGAGATTTTAAGCCCAAAAACGCCGCGCTTTTGAGTTTCATTTTACTCTTATGTAACGAAACGGGCTCGCTGTCGTCCTTCTTTACCTTGCCCGTCGGCGCGCTGTCGCGATAGGACAGCTTTTCGATAATCGAGATTTTTTTGCGCTGCTTGACGGCTTTGGCGAGCAAATCCTTTTCCGATTCCGACAAATCCGAACCGTCTTTCACGACAAGCAGATTTTCGCGTTCGCTCACGTTCGAGGCAAGCTCCTTTTCCGAATAAGTTATATCCTGCGCGACTTTGCCGTCGATTAAGTGAATGACGCGGTCGGCGTAGTTTTCCGCAAATTCAAGGTCGTGGGAAACGACGATTACGAGCTTATCTTTGGAGAGTTTTTTCAGAGTATCGAGGACCTGAATCCCCGTGCCTGAATCGAGCGCGCCCGTCGGCTCGTCCGCCATAATGATACGGGGGTGCTTGACAAGCGCGCGGGCGATTGCCACGCGTTGACGTTGTCCGCCCGAAAGCTCGGCAGGATGGCGGTTTTTCAATTCTTGAATTTCCACGTCTTTGAGGAGCTGTTCAAACTCTTCCTCACTTGCCGTTCTGCCTTGCAATTCCATTGCAATTTTGATATTCTTTTCAACGGAAAACTCCGAAAGCAGGTTATATTCTTGGAATATGAACCCGATAAAGGTATTGCGGTAGCTGTCGTATTCAGAGGCGGAAAAGGCGGAAAATTTCTTATCCTGTACGAGGATTTCACCGTCGTCAATGCCGTCCAACCCACCAATTACGTTGAGTAGCGTGGTTTTACCGCAACCGCTTTTACCTGTGATGAACACGAGCCCCGAAGAGGGGAACGTCAAAGACACGCCGTCGAGCGCCTTGACCGTGCCCGCTTTTGTCTTGTAGATTTTTGTAACGTTTTGAAGTTCTAACATACCATTGCTCCAAATAAGAATTATGCATTTATTATACCATAAAAAGAGTGGAGTTGTAAAGAAAAAGGAGAAACAATCATAAAAAAGTTGAAAAATTGCAACGTTTTGACACTTTTCTATATGACCGTTTCTTCTCTATTCTTTTAGCCGCTTCAAGCGGCACTTTTGGTGAAGCGAGTTAAACGTAAGTTGAACCACTTAATTCGCTTATTTATTTTTCAGCTCATTCAAATTTAATGAAATCGGAGGAAATATTGAGTA
>JAFTKT010000058.1 GCA_017453145.1 Clostridia bacterium | reverse complement strand
GCAGGTTTTGAGGGGTTATTTAATTGTATTCCACATGCGGTTGGCTTGGGCGTTTGCCTGTTTGTCGAAGTATTGCATAATCACAAGCCTGTCAATGGTATCGGTGTCGGGATATTGCGCGAACAGCTGTCTGTGGATTTGGTCGGGGTAGGTGGTGAGGGTGTATCCCTCGCCAAAGAAATAGCTCAAATCGTATTCCGCCGTTTCCTCTTCTTCCTCGCCTGCTCCATAGGTTTCCTCTAAATAGGCGAATACCTCATCGCCGCCGATACAGCTCGTGTAACCGATATAATACATATTCCGCACGACGTTTTCAGGCATAGAGAGGAAATTGATGAAAGCGGTTGCCGCGTCCACGTTTTTCGAGTTGTTCATGAGTACCCATCCGTCAAACCAGAGGTTGGAGGCGGATTCGGGGATGCAGTATTCCAGATACAGCGGCTCGTCGCGCATTTCCTCGTCCTCGCCCATATCGAGCGTATACACCGCGTCGCCGCTCCATTGATAGGAAATATCGAACAGACCTGTAATGATGTCGAGCTTGCCCTCGTCCGTTTCCAAGCCGTAGAGATTACCACGCATTTTTTCAAGTAGCTTTTGGACTTGCGGCATAGCGTTTGTGTCGTTCATTTTCGTAAAAAGAGTGTGTTTATATTCTTCTTTCGTGATTTCGCCTTGCGCAAATTTAGATTTTTCTTCTAATAAAAAGTTTTCATAGTACATGCCGAGCCCTGCGAAATAGGAATCGCGCACGTTGTCCTTTGCGCTGATTCTGCGGTTATATTTATCGCTTAAAAAAACGTTCCAGCTTTTCACGTCTTCTCTGTCGACCGTTTCGGGGTTAAAGACAAAACCCGTCGAGCCCCACATATAGCCTGCGACGTATTCGGAGAGGGAAGAGCCGTCGGATAAATCCATTGCCTCGTCCGAGAAAACGTTTTCAATATACGGCGAAACGTAAGTTGCGTAGTAGTTTTCTTCCGTTTTATCAAAGAAAGAGGTGGGGAGCTTTTGCAAATAGCCCTCTTCGGCAAGTTTCATGCACATATATTCAGACGGGCAAAGCAAATCGTAGGAATCGCCCATTTTGATTTTGTTGTACATGGTTTCGTTGTCTTGGAGGGGGATATATTCAACGGTAATTTTCTTGCCGTAGACCTGTTCGTACCAAATTTCAAATTCCTCGTATAAAGGCAAGGCGTCTGCGCCGACGTAGCTGTCCTCGCCGCCCTCGCAGATATATTCGTCCCAGCTTGCCACGCGCAAAACGTTTTCCGCCGTTTCGCCGTTACAGCCGCCGAGCGGGAACGAGGAAAGCGCGATACAGGCAAGTAGCGCAAAGGGGATTGTTCTCTTCATTCGTTTCATCTCTTTTTGCTCCTTGTTTTTCTATACGCCACGATATTCGAAACGGCTACGACGATTACGATAATCAAGAAAATAATCGCGGTAAACGCCCAGTACGCCGCCTTTATTTTTGCGCCCATAATATTGTTTTTGTCCAGTCCGTAGATATGCGTGCTAATCGTTTGAAAGGAATCGGGCTTGGTATACGCCGCGATAATATAATCGTCGAGCGAAAGGGTAAGCGCGAGCAAAAATCCCGACAAAATACCGGGTAAAATTTGCGGTATAATCACGGAAAACAATGCTTTTGTGGGGGACGCGCCTAAATCGAGTGCTGCCTCGTAGAGATTATTGTCCATTTGCCGAAGTTTCGGGATAACCGATACCACGACGAACGGCGTGCAAAGTAGCATTTGCCCGAGTATGAGCGGAATATACGTCGATTTATCAATGCCCACAAACGAAACGAGCAAGGCGAACGAAATTGCCGTTACGACGTCCGCGTTAATCACGGGAATACGGTTAATCGCCGAAAGTGCGGCGTTGGTGCGTTTTTTGGTATAGAAAATACCGATTGCGCCTATCGTGCCGAGCACGGTCGAAAGAAAAGCGACAATCACGGCGAGCGCGAGCGTTTGCCCAACGATACGGATAGGTTCGTTTTCAAAATTAAAGAAATATGCGTAGTGATTCCAACCGAAACCCGTCCAGTTTTGAATATGGTCGCTTTCGTTGAAGCTGTTGACCGTCAAAAACAGAATGGGGAAATAAATGAAAAGGAGTACGAGCCCTACGAAAGCCCATTTGAGTATACTTTTGAGTTTTACCATAACGAAGTACCTCTTGCGTTGGAGTTTTCTTCCTCTTCAAAACCGCCCGTAAGCCAAGTAATTAGGAACATAAAGAGGAGCAACAGCAGGGCGATAAACGAGCCGTCGTGCCATAAATCGCCGCTGAAATAGTCGTATATGAGCTTGCCGATAATTTTCACGTTTCGGAACGTGAGGTAGTTGGAAACGACGTAGTTTGTCATAGAGGGTAAAAATACCATAGCCACGCCGCTGACGATGCCGCCTTTGGAAAGGGGAAGGGTAACCTTGACAAACGCTTTGGCAGGCGTTGCGCCCAAATCCTTTGCCGCCTCCAAATAACTCTTATCGATTTTAATAAGCGTCGTATAGATAGGTAAAATCATAAACGGCAGGAAATCGTAGACCATACCGATAAT
>JAFTKT010000057.1 GCA_017453145.1 Clostridia bacterium | reverse complement strand
CACAAATCAAAGACCAGCATTGTCGAAAGCTTCGTCCATACGCACGGCACGGCAATAGAAAACGTTTCACGGAAAAAGCCGCAACCGTCTCATTCCGCCGATTCGAAAAGTTCGTTGGGTATACGCATATACGCACCCGCCAAAATCATTCCGCCGCCCGCAAGCCCCATAATACGGTTCAAGATAAACACCGACCAGAACGCCGTTTGTTTTGAACCGAGCAAACCGTTTCTGATGACTTGTATGGGGAATTTCGCACCCGCGCCGACCAGTAATTCGGTAACCAAGCCGTCGTAGGAGAAGAAGTCCTTGACGATTGTCGTGAACACGACCGTGCCCACGAGTCCAGGAATAGAATACATTGCGCGGAAAAATCCGCTACCCGGTATATGTTTGGTGAGCATATAGCAGACAAACCAACTCACAGGCGACAGCAACGTACCCGACACCCAAATCAATACGCTCTTTCCCAGCATTTCCGTTACGGGTTCTCCCCAACGGTCGCTATTTTCTACAAATGCCACGAGCACTTCACGCATATTTTCAAGAGAGAAAGCACCCGTTGCCGAATCCTGAAACGCCATTAAAATCGCAGAAAAGTTAACGTAGAAATAGAACAAGATAATCTGTATAACAGGTATCGCCAAGAAAGCGATAACGAACGGGAAATCCTTTCGCTCCATTTTCGAATACCCCTTCAAAAGGCGCTCCGACAGCTTTTTTATCGGATTTTTCTTTATTTCCATTGTCCGTTCTCCCAAGCGTTCTTTGCATTCGTGTAAATGGTTTCCGCCAACGTCTTTGCGGCAGTCGCATAAATCGAAACGTCCTTTACAGGCGTCAGTTTATAATCGTCGTAACGGGTCAATTCCAACTCCAAAACCTTCGTTCCCGTCCTATCACCCGTATACGGCGTGAACGCCGTCAAGCCCAGTTGCCGTCTGTAACCGCTCGCAAGGCGCGGAGTCTGTTTCATATATCTGTTCGCAAGACGTTTTGAGGTGCTTTGATGCCATGCGCTGTCGTAATCGAAAAGCGCATCTCTATCAAAGGGATTTGCCGTCAGCGTTTCGTGCGCAATCAAGGACGCGCCGTCGTCGCTCGCACACATACGCAAGAACAATGCCGCAATATCCTGTACCTCCGATTTTGCGGAAATAACCGCCGAAACGGGGTCGGAGTTCCCCGATATGAGTGCTACTCTCTTGCACAGTTCCAACACATCCGCCTCATCAAGCGAAACGGAAAGCGCTGCGTCCGCTTCTGCTTTTATCGTCGCCGCCTCTTTGTTTGCGTCGACGCCGTCAATCACCGTGCAAAGGATTTGTTCGCATTTCTCTGCGGTGTAACCATATTTCGTGCCCTCTCCAAACATCTTCGTGCCAAGCGCGGAAATGACGGGGAAACGAACGATAGTTACATCGTCAAGCTTGCTTTCGTTACGTATTTTTTCCTCGTTATACGCCCAGTCGCCTATCGGATAGAATACCGCGTCGCCCTGCATAAACTGATTTTGAGACGTCTTGAAGTCCTGCGTGGTCGCACCGTAGGCTGCCGTGTTATAATCCATTATACGGATAAATTCCGTCAGTATTTTCTCAAAGTCCTCGTCGAAAACCTCGTAGGGCTTCTCTAAATTTTCGCCCGTTTTTGCGTCTTGCATACTCCAAAACTCTTTCATTCCGTCGTAGCCGCGCATCTGCGCCAACCAAGCGTTATGATACATTGATACATTTTGTCCCGAATTCATATAATACGTAAAAGGATAGACGCCCGTTTCGTTGACCTCCGACATAATCGCTTCCACACACGCAAACAGCTCGTTGGTCGTTCTGGGAATTTCCAAATCGAACTCACCCAGCACTCTGGTGTTCACAGCCAGACCTTCCACAGTCAAGGCGTACGGCAAGCCGTAGTACTTCCCCTCGTACGTGTTTGCGTATTGCAAATCGTCGATTTTGCTCGCGACCGTGCAATCCTCCGTCGTGCCGTCGAACTTGATGGGGCTTTGCGCGAAAACGGTTTCGCTTATATCGGCAAATACCATGCCGTATTCGTCGAAATAGCTTTTTGTAAACTCCTGTCCGACGAAGAACAGGTCAATGCCCGCGTCGCTGTAAATTTGTTGATAGGGATACGTTTCCCCCAAGCCGCTCAACGGCACTAACACATTTATTTTATAGCCCTCATCCGCATACGTCTGCTCGAATTTCTCTTTCATCTTGTAGATGTAGTTCGTGCCGTAGCCTGCTTTGGAGATACGCACGTTGACGGTCTTTCCGTCTGCCACAACGCTCTCCTCGCCTTCGCTACCGCGCCCGCCGCAAGCGGAAAGACCACCTACAGATAAGAGCCCTGCCATCATTAAAGCTGCAAATTTGGTTGTTTTTCTCATAATGTTTACCTTCCTTATTTTTATTTTATCTTGTTTTTTATTTTGCGAAATTGTTTTTTCTTCTTACCCACGCGCCATTCGTGAAATCGGGGAACGGAACGCTCTGTCCCGTTGCAATCGACTGCTCGGAGAGCGTCGTTATGCACATCCAAGTCGCCATGTCGTAGACGTCTATCGGCATTTCTCTGCCCTCCTTTACGGCACTGAAAAATTCGTCCAATACCCGTTCGTCGATACCGCCGTGCCCGTTTACCCTCTCATATTCTTTCTGCCACAAGGGGTGCTCGTATTTTTTATATAATTCTTCGACGTTGCCCAAGCACTTTTTTCTTTGGTGACAACCGACTACGTCTTCGATAAGTGCTCCGTCGCAATCCTCTGACAAAATGCCGTTCGTGCCTTGCACGAGAAAACCTCTCGAATAATATCTCGGCAAGGTGGTGTCTAACGTGAGCGTTACCGTTTCGCCGTTTTGGCATTTGATGAGTGTCGTTACCACGTCGCCTTGATTGAACTTGACGCCGCGCAACTGCTCGTTGCCCGTCTTTTCAGCATACGCCGCCATTCCCACCGCTTTTGAGGACATAGAATACAGGTGTGTAAAGCAGTTGCCTCGATTTATATCTAATAGCATGGCTATCGGGCCTATATCGTGCGTCGGATAATTATCGCCGTTTCTATGTAAATATTCTTGGAAACGGTAATGCTCGCCCGTTACACCTTTTGCAACTTCCGCGCGTAAATCGTGTCTGTATCCACCCTCGCAATGTACGATTTCGCCCAAAAGCCCCAAGCGTTTCATATTCAATGCAAGCAGCTCAATTCTGCCATAGCAACAGTTTTCCAAAAACATAATCGGCGTTTTCGTGCGCTCATAGCATCTTATCATTTCCCACAGCTGTTGAATCGTATACGAGCCGCCAACCTCACTACCTACCGCAATACCCTTTTCCATTGCGTACATACAAATTTCCACGTGTGCCAGCCAAGACGTCGTTACTAGCGCAACGTCGGGCTTGCACTCGTCGAGGCATTTCTTATAATCCACGTAGACGGCGGGCTTTGCATACCCCATAGCAACCGCCGTTTCCGCAGCCTGTTCGGCGCGCGATTGCTCCACGTCGCAAAAGCCGACGAAATCCGTGTCTTTTCTGTATTTGAGGCACTCTTCATATAGGCTGTATCCTCTTCCGCCGAGTCCGATTTGGACGACTTTCAATTTGTTCATGATTTTTCTTTCTCCTAATAATTCTTTTTGTTTGGCGTTCCCGCCAAACAGCGGTGCACCGCTGCGGTTTTTAACGTTTGTTAATAGATTGTTCTGGGCATTTTTTGCAGATATTTTTTCAAAATTTCAGGCTTGAAACCGTTGTTTTCGATAATCTCTTTATAGAAATATCCGCTCGGTTTGACCGTCCGCTTGAAGTTATTCGCTCTGTCTACGTCCACAAGCCCAAAGCGCGGCGTATACGAGCCCCATTCATAGTTGTCAAGAAGCGACCAATACAAATACCCTTTCACGTCCACGCCCATTTGGATACATTCGTGTACCGCGCTCAAATACTCCACGAGCCACACGATACGAAAATCGTCGTCGTTGCACGAAATTCCGTTTTCCGTGATATATACGGGCTTGTCTTTAAGACGTATT
>JAFTKT010000056.1 GCA_017453145.1 Clostridia bacterium | reverse complement strand
GATTTTATGTTATCCCGTAATCGTTTCGGACAAGGCTATCACGCATCTGGGTTCGTATAATAACCTGCTCGGCGAAGAAAACCCGAATTGGGCGGATTACGACCCGTCCCTGCTAGTGCACGAGAACACGCCCAAAGCGTTTATTTGGCACACCGCAAGCGACGGTGGCGTAAAAGTCCTCAACAGCTATCACTACGCTGCCGCGCTGTACGAAAAAGGAATTTCTTGCGAAATGCATATTTTTCCGTTCGGCAAACACGGTTTGGGGCTTGCCAAGAGCGAGCCGCACGTGGCGCAATGGGCAAATCTCTTAAAAAATTGGCTTGCGTTGCATGAATTTTTATAACAAATAAGGAATACTTAATGAAAATTTCGGAAAATTGGAAAGATTATTCGATTATAGCCACAGGCGACGGCTACAAGCTTGAACGCTGGAAAGACGTATATTTGCTTCGTCCTGACCCGCAAGTAATTTGGTCGGCGCAGACGGATTTGTTTGCCTATCCCAAACTCAACGCCTATTATAAACGTAGTGAAAAGGGCGGCGGGGGTTGGAAAATCCTCAAACCCATTCCCGACGAATGGAAAATTTCCTACGATACGCTCGGATTAACCTTCAAAATCAAGCCTATGGGCTTTAAGCATACGGGGCTGTTTCCCGAACAGGCGGTTAATTGGGAACGCATGAGCGAGCTAATTAAAAATGCAGGCAGACCGATTAAAGTGCTCAATTTATTTGCGTACACGGGCGGTGCGACCGTAGCTTGCGCCAAAGCAGGTGCGCAGGTAACGCACGTAGACGCGGCGAAAGGCATGGTAGAGCGCGCGGGCGAAAACGCACGCCTTTGCGGTATAGAAACGGGCATACGTTATATCATAGACGACTGTTTGAAATTCGTACAGCGTGAAATCCGTCGCGGCAATAAATACGACGCGATTATTATGGACCCGCCGTCCTATGGTCGCGGTCCGAACGGCGAGATGTGGAAGATTGAAAACGATTTATATAAATTCGTGGAGCTTTGCTCAAACGTACTTTCAGACAATCCGTTGTTCGTGCTGATTAACAGCTACACGACGGGCTTGCAGCCTATGGTCTTGAAAAATATTTTACAGCTTACGCTCAAAAACTTCAACGGTAAAGTCGAGGCGTATGAGGTAGGGATTAAAACGGAGGAGGGGATTTCCCTTCCTTGCGGAGCAGGAGGAATGTTTATCCATGACGGAACTTGACAATAAAGAAACCGAACAACCGAAAATCAACGTCTTATACGAGGATAATCATATTATCGTCGTCTTAAAGCCGCAAATGACGGCTTGTTGCCCCGACGAGAGCAAGGACGATAATTTATTCGACCAAATCAAAAGCTACGTAAAAACGACGTATTCCAAGCCCGGAAACGTGTATTTAGGGCTTGTGCACAGGCTTGACAGACCGACGGGTGGGGTCATGGTATACGCCAAGACGAGCAAAGCGGCGGCAAGACTGACGGCAGGCTTACAGTCGGGGGATTTTGAAAAGAAATATTTGGCGGTGCTTTGCGGCACGCCCGAGCCCGAGCGCGGCACGCTTTGCAATTATTTGCGTAAAAACACCGTGAATAATATGGTGTATATCTGTACGCCGAGTGAAGAGGGCGCAAAATACGCCGAGCTTGACTATAAGGTAGTGGAAAGCAAAGGAAAATACGCTTTGACGGAGATTCGCTTGCATACGGGCAGAACGCATCAAATCCGTGTGCAGACGGCGGGGATTTCGCACCCCGTGTTCGGGGATATGCGTTATGGCGGGGCGAACGCGCAAAAAGGCAAGCTCGCGCTTTGGGCGTATAGTCTGTCCTTTTCCCATCCGATTACGAAAGAACGGATGAAGTTTTTGGTGTATCCGCCCGAAAACGAAACCGCTTGGAAGAACTTTAATCTTTCAAAGGCGGTAGAAATTTAATAAAAAAGGATAAAAATCGTATAAATTCTCAAAAACAGTCGAAAACGGTATAAAATGCGGTTGACAAAACTTGTATTTGGGTGTAAAATAGATAGGTACGATATTATAAATTGTCTACAAACGGAGAGGCACGTTTTTATGAAAAAGACAAAAATAACAGCACTGACACTGATGCTTGCTTCGGCGATGCTTTCCACAGCAATCGGCGGGGCGCTTTTGGCAAACAACGCTGCGGCAGACGCGGCGACGTATTCGCTTACGGAAGTATTTTCGGCAACGGACGCAACGATTGGTTCGGAAACGCTCGGCACGGGCGACGAGGCGAACAAAGTAACTGCGTTCACCTTAAAAGATAAGGGTAGTGTTACTATCAAGCGTTCGCTTGCGCTTAAATGGTATGCGCAAAAGGGCACGGCGTCCTATTTCCAAACGACGTTTGCGTTCAAAACGCTTGATTTCAAGAGCGTAACGTTTGAAATGGATAGCACGTCGGCTTGGGCGACCAAAGACGAAAAGACGACGAATACCGTTAAGTTCACGAAAGAAACGGACGGCGTATACGTATCCGTTAACGACGGCGCGGCGAAAAAGACGTCGATTGCAGCAGGCGAAAAAGCTACGCTTTCTCTCACGGAAAGCACGAATAAAGACGGCGAGTTTTCCGTCAAGCTTTCGGGGAACTCCGAAGAGATTGGTAAATTCGTGAACGTCGGCGCAAACTACGCGGAATATTCGGCAAACGAAAAATACCCGTTGACGATTAAAGCGGAAGCGGCTGACGGCGCAACAGGCGACGCGGCAAACACCGTCGTTCATCTTTATGATATTAACGGACAACAGTTCGATAAATTGACGAGCGAAGATAAAATTACGGACAACGCCGCTCCCGTATTCGTAGTCAACGAGGATGTGAACGGGTTCTTGCTCGGCACGGCGTTCGCGCTCGATTACACGGCGGTAGACGTGCTCAAATCCAAGAGCTTGACGAACACGTTGCAATATTATCAATACAATCCCAACCTCAAAGAGGGAGACGAGAAGTTTGAAAAATACGAAACGCTTTCCACGTCCGTGTATTTTATGGATACGGTATGCTACGTGAAAGACAATGCGTTCGTAGCCAAAGGCACGGAGGGCGCAAAGACGACGACCGTGTTCAAGGAAAAAGGCAAGGAGCTCGTTTCGGTGAAATTAAAGACGAGCGACGGTTCGAATGAAAAGGAATATGACCTTGCTTGGTATGCAGGCACGACGGAAACGCTCGACGAAATCGAGTATATTCCCGTAGATAAGAACAAAGACGGCGCAACGTATACGTTCATTGAGGCGGACGAGGCGACCAAGACGAATAAAACGGTAAACGAAACGGAGTATGCGGCGGCGAAAGCAAGCTTTGAAGAATCGCTTGCAAAGGCAGCGGAAGAAGTCTATGCGGGCAGCAATTCGTATATCTATTTCCCCTCGTTCAAATGGATGATTGGCGACAATAACGGCTATCGTAATTTGAAGTTCACAATTAGCTACAAAACGCCCACGTCGGACAGCGCAAGCACTTCGTCGAGCCTTTCCTATAACGCTTTGAAACTTTCCGCGTCGTCGGAGGGTAACTATGAGTTCAAAATCTTCGCGAACGACAAAGCGGGTAATACCATGAAATATTATCTCGACGGCGAGCTTGTGAGCGTATCGACGAGCAACGTTTGGGACATTGAAGAAATTCCCTCGTTCACGTTCGAGATTGCAAATAAAGGTTTGAAAGTCGAAGACGGTTCTAGCGCGACGAGCAGAAAGGACACGGAAATTTTGGACAAGACGTATACGCTTGACGACATTGACGTGGTTGGCGCGAGCTCGTTGAAAGAAGAATACAAGCTCTATAAAGTAGACCGCGCGAAGTATAACGACGGTTTAGCGGCAAATAAACAGCTCGCAGCGGCTGATTTATACGCGGTTACCTACGAGGATTTGAAAACGCGCGTAGATTTGACGAAAGTCGGCGACGATAAAGATTATTTCGAGTTGTATCTCACGGCGTATGCGGCGGCGCTTGCCAATGAAATCGGCTTGACGGCACAAACGGATATTGACAAAATCAAGGCTTGCTTTGAAGAAGTACAGGAATACGATTCGAGAATTACCGCAGAGAACGCGTCTAACGAATGGGAGAAATACAACAAATATCAGTGGAAATCCGATTCGCAAAGTTTCAAGACGGTTGAAGAAGGCACGTATTTGATTTTGGCGGACTATTGGGAAGCAGAACTTGCGTCCTCGCAACGTGCAACGGCTTATAAAGTGGTTGTCGTGCAGTCGGAAGCAGACGTAATCGAGGGCGACAACGACTGGTTGAAGAACAACGTCGTATCCGTGATTTTGTTCTCGGTAGCAGGCGTAATGTTGATTTTGATTATTATTCTTGCCTTGATTAATCCCTCCGACGAAACGCTTGAAGACGTAGACGCGGCGGCAGAAAAAACCAAGAACAAGAAGAAAAAAGAAAAAGACGCCGATAAAGAATAATCACTAAACGCCGCCCAATTCGGGCGGCGTTTGCATAAAGGAAAGCGTATGTTAGAACTCACGGCGCAAAAAACACAAACCTTGAAAGAATTTACCGAAGAAAACTACGCGCAAGCCGCGTTCTGTTTTCGCGCGCTGTTAAAGGATAGAGAAATCAAAGTAAACGGCAAAAAGACAGGTGAAAACGTTCTGCTGTGCGCGGGAGATAACGTGCAATATTTTTTATCGAAAAAACAGTCGCAAAAGATAGCGTTTTATTCCGTTTATAAAGACGATAACGTCATTGTGGTCGACAAGGAAAGCGGTGTGAATTAAGAGGCGGTGATTGCCGCGCTTACGCGAGAATATGGCGATAAATGCCGTTTTATTCATCGTTTGGATAGGAACACAAAAGGCTTGCTCGCGTTTGGGTTTGGCGATAACGTCGAAAAAGAATTGCTTGCCGCATTCCGTGAAAAGAGAGCCGAAAAAAAGTATTACGCGCTTTGTTTGGGACGGTTCAAAGAAAAAAGTGCACTGCTTTCGGCGTATTTGCAAAAAGATAGCGAGAACGCGCTCGTGAAAATATTCGACAATGCAAAGACAGGTTTAGAAAAAATTATCACCGAATACGCCGTGATAGAAGAAAGGGGCGATTTAACAAAAGTTGAGGTTACGCTTCACACGGGCAAAACGCATCAAATCCGCGCGCATTTAGCACATATAGGTTGCCCGATTTTAGGGGATATGAAATACGGCGACGAAACGGAAAATAAAAAACGCGGCGTTGCGCGACAATGTTTGGTGGCGAAACATTTAAGCTTTTCGTTTAGCGAGGGGAGCAGGCTTGCGTATTTGAACGAAAAACGTTTCGTTTCCCGTTTTGATGTGTAAGTTTCTTGGAATAGTATAGGCGTGGGCAAATTTGCCCACGCCTATTTTATACGAAATTGGATACTAAAAAGGTTATTGATTATCGATTTGTTCTCTGAAAACTTTGAGCCAAGCCTCTGCGATGACTTTACTCCCGATAAGGTTTGGATGCGTACCATCAAAAAGAGTAGCCTCTAAACCGTAAGTATCGACAGCTTTATCGATTAAGTCCTGCAATGCAACGAAAGGCAAATCGAATTCTTCCGCAATCTTTTTCGCTTCGGCGGCGTATTTACCTATTATGTGTTTTGTATCAGCATGCGCTGTAAACGGCTCACATATAATAATCTTTGTGTTTGGACATTTTTCTTTTGTATCGAGAAGCATCATGCGATATATTCTGCTCCAACGTTCAAGTTCTGTAAAATTAGGATTTGAATTTGTCTCGACATCGTTTACGCCAATGAGTATGCTTAAAATGTCGGGTTGTTCATTCCAAACATCTAATCGAATACGTGCGTAAAGCTGCGGTAATCTATCGCCACCAATCCCGCGATTAAGTATTTGATAATAATTCGGCTTTTCATAAAAAAGCTGCGCTGCGGCTAAAAATACATAACCAGAACCATAGGCTCTTGGCATATCCTTGTATGTTTCGCGCACGCGACCTGCGTCCGCCGAGCCGCGTTCTCTTGTTGCGTCAGTTATAGAATCACCAAAAAATAAAATCTTCATAAAACAGTCCTTATAATCTATTGAAATATGTGATAAGTTTAGCATAAAAGAACGCAATTTGTCAAGCGTTTTCCTTGATGACCTAAAAGTTATTTGTAAACAAGCATTGAAATAATGAGTGCGTAAAATCCGAAAATCCAATGTATGCGTTAAGAACTTATGCGAAAAAGTGAAATAAATTCAAAAATTTAATGTATGCGTTAAG
>JAFTKT010000055.1 GCA_017453145.1 Clostridia bacterium | reverse complement strand
TAAATCTTAACCGATTACGGCTAAAACGGAATCCGATTCTACGTTTGCGCCTTTCGCTACTTGGAAGCTAACCACACCGTCGCAAGGAGCGGTGATGTCGTTGTCCATTTTCATAGCTTCCAAGACAAGAATAGGTTCATCCTTCTTCACACTCGCGCCTTCCGCAACGAGCAGATTTTTAATAAGACCAGGAAAGGGCGAAAGCACTTTCTCACCGTTAGCAGGCGCTGCTTTTGCCGCAGGTGCAGGTGCCGCAACAGGCGCTGCGGGCGCGGCAACGGGCGCGGCAACGGGCGCAGGTGCTGCCGCAACGGGTGCAACGGGTGCTACCGCAACGGGCGCGCTTGCCCCTACTTCTTCAACACCGACCTGATAAGCTTTTCCATTTACTGTGATTACAAAATTACGCATGATAGTTTCTCCTTAAATTCTCTTTATTCTTTTTACCGTAAATCCACATTGAGGATTCGTGTTCTGATAATACGCCATAAGCGCGGCAGTGATTACCGCAACCGTTTCTTCGTCTACGCCGTCCGAGTTTGCGACGACGGGTTTTTCTGCCGTTTGCGCAGGTTTTTCCACTTTTGCTTTGGCTTTGGGTTGCGCCGTAGGATTTATCGCCGACATCACTTTTCCAACCGCCCAAACGACGGCAATCAGCAACGAAATCCCCGCAAAAACTACCAAAAAGCCAATTAAAGCATATAACAGCGATTCGGGAATTTCAATGTATCTGCCGCCTTCGGGTAACGCATTCGTCAATAAATTGAACATCACTACCTCCCCTTATCTTGCAAGCATTTGCAAGGATGCGATTAAATACTGTTTTACAAACTGCGGTTCGATTACCGCGTCGATATACCCGTCTTTTGCGGCGTTGATAGGGTCGGAATTTTCTTCCGAATACTTCTTCTCCAATGCCTTTTTGTCCGTTTTTTCATTGCCGAGTTCAATCACCGCACCTTGTGCGCCGTCAAAGAGCGCAATGCTTGCGTTTGCAAACGCGCACGTGTAATCAAACCCAACCGATTTCGCCGCAAACAACGAATAGCCGAGCCCAATCGCCTTTTTATACACGACGGCAATTTTCGCCGTATCAATCGTATCGAGCATATCCAAATACTCTGCCGCCTCTTTCATCACGCGGCTGTTGTTCACGCACGTGCAAGGACAAATACCTTTTACGTCGGTAAACGTTATAAACGGCAAGCCGTAGCAGCAAGCAAACTCTGCAAAATTCTTGATTTTGGCGAGCTTTGCCGCATTCAATTCCACGCCCGTTTCACCGCCGTCAAACACGACCGCCGCAACGGCAATACCGCCGATACGACCAAGCACCGTTTTCACTTCGGGCTCGCAAATTGCGCCAACCTCAACGGGGCTTTCGAAAATCGTCATGAGCGTCGCCGCGTCCGTCGATACGTTCAACGCGGGAACGGCGTCGTTCAAAGCCGCCTCCACGCAAGGGGTAGCAACAAGCTCGCTAATCGCATAAATCGTGCTACGCACTTCGTCCATTGAATTAACTGTGAACGCAGGAATGCCCGTTTTGTCAAGCGCCTTTGCGCCGCCAACTTCTTCCTTATTCAAGTTCTTGCCTGCCTTTGCAGACAAAACGAAAGGACTGTTCACCGCAAGCACGCTCTCTTTGGTAAAGAACGCGAAATCCGCAATCGCGGCAAGCATAGCCGCCGAGCCGTATACCTCTCCGTCGACCACGACGTATTGAGGAACGACGCCTTTTAATTGCGTACTTCTCAAAAGCAGTTTCCCAAGTCCTTCTAAAACGGTAACCCCTTCGCCGATTTGCACGCCGCGCGTGTTCAAAATATAAACGACGGGAGTACAATTCTTTTCAGCCGCATCCAAGCATTTTGCGATTTTGTCGCAGTTCGCTTTGGATACGCCGCCCTCCAACACTTTGTAGTTCTGCGCAACGATATAGAACGGATAATCGCCAATCGTCGCAAAGCCCGTTACCACGCCTTCGCCTGCGGCATCTTCTCCGTAGAATTCGTTCTTAGAAAAGCTGAACGCAGAGAGCTCGACAAAGCTCGCCTCGTCCACGATTGCATTGATACGGCTACGAATCTCTTGTCCAGCCTGTTCAATCTTGGCTTTTCTTTCTTGCAGTAGTTGAATTTTGTCCATAATGTATCCTCCAAGAAATTCAGTAAAGAATTTTGCTTTCAAACCAAACCGTTTTTGCCAAATCTCTACCGAATATCATTATACTCCAAATTCTTTTCAAAAGCAAGCGAATGAAACTACTTTTTTCAATTTTTTCCAAAAAAATCGACAATACGCGCGCATTTGATTTGCTCTATTCGTATCGTCGTTCTTTATATATGGCATTATTTACTTTTTCGTTTCATTGTCATTGCACGCTTGTCTGTGACAGTATGCGCACAGCGCAAGGATTTTATGAATAATCTAATCTTTCTTATTTTTGGAAAAACGTTTGGAAATCCATTCCTGTATTTTATCGATATTTTTATAAACAAGCAAAAATCCCGCCAAAAGTACGGCAAAAAATATAACCCAAATCAAAAGCCCCCACCAAGTGGTAAACGGAATTAAATCAATCGAATAGCAGGTTACCGTAATTTGTAAAATCCTCGAAATGACAATCATCACGGAAAAGTATTTCAGCGACATTGTCGAAAGTCCCGCAACGAAACACAAAACGTCGTCGGGAAATACAGGCAAAACGAACATCAGCGTGAGCAATAAATAATCCTTACCCTTGATTTTCTTTTGCCATTTGTCCATTGTTTCTTTACCTATCATCCAAGCGACGGCTTTATTGCCGAGTTTTTTCCCTATCCAAAAACCCGTAAATGAACCGAGCAAAACGCCAATTAGGCTATATATAGTCGTTTGGAACGGTCCGAACAGCGCTACGCCCGC
>JAFTKT010000054.1 GCA_017453145.1 Clostridia bacterium | reverse complement strand
TAGGTTTTGAATTTCTCGTATTGATAAGGCAACACGAGCCCTTGCTCGCCCTTTCTATCGGTCAAATGAAAGCCGCCCTGCGGATTGATGAGAATATCTTCCTTTTCCAAAATATGAAATTGTTCGTCGGTGAGGCAATACCCGAACGCGCAAATTTTCGCCGCGTTCTTGGTAACTACCGAACATTCAATGTCAAAAAATAAATATTTCATTTGCGTGTTTCCGTTCAATGCTTATTATAACATATTCCACAAAAAAACGCAACAAGGATAAGCCTTATTGCGCATTTTTTATATTTTAGAGAATAATTCCTCAATTCCTAACAAATAATCCGCCGAAACCTCGAAGATTTTGCAAAGTTCCACAATCATAGCCGTGCTTAAATCCAAATACTCGGTTTCGTATTTACTTATATTTTTTTGCGTAGTGCGTAGCATTTCGGCAAGCTGTGCCTGCGTCATACCTTTTTCCAGCCTCAATTCCCGTATTCTTTTCCCGTACATCTTCGCCCCCAAAATATTTTTATATAATTTTACTCCAAAATGGAATAAAATACTTGACTTACTCCAAAAAAGAGTATATAATTATGATAATACCATTCTCATAAGTCGCTGCAACACGAAAAACGCCGTTCGGTTTCACGAACGACGTTTTTTGCTTTCATTGTAAGATTTCGTTAAAGCGCAAAGATTGCCGCGCCTACGGCTTGGCTACGCCAAATACCTCGCTCCGCAAGCTGAACGCAATGACAATGCGTTTAGTTTTTAGGCGTAATCGCGGATTTCCCGCCCATATACGGGCGCAAGACTTCGGGGATATACACGCTCCCGTCCGCTTGCAGGTGGTTTTCCACGAACGCAATCAGCATGCGGGGCGGGGCTACCACCGTGTTATTGAGGGTATGCGCGAGCTTGACTTTGCCGTCGCTGTCTTTATAGCGAATCGACAGGCGGCGGGCTTGCGCGTCCGTCAAATTCGAGCACGAACCGACCTCAAAATATTTCTGTTGACGGGGACTCCAAGCCTCGACGTCGCAGCTCTTATATTTCAAATCGGCAAGGTCGCCCGAACAGCAACCGAGCTGACGGACGGGGATTTCCAACGAACGGAAGAGTTCGACCGTATAGCTCCAAAGCTTTTCATACCATTCCTCGCTCTCTTCGGGGCGGCAGATAACGACCATTTCCTGTTTTTCGAATTGATGAATACGGTAAATGCCGCGCTCTTCAATGCCGTGCGCGCCTTTTTCCTTGCGGAAACAGGGGGAATAGCTCGTGAGCGTTAAGGGCAGTTTCGAGCCGTCGATAATCTGTCCCAAATACCGACCTATCATAGAGTGTTCGGACGTACCGATTAAATACAAATCCTCGCCCTCGATTTTATACATCATGTTTTCCATTTCGGCAAAGCTCATAACGCCCGACACCACGTCGCCGTGAATCATAAAGGGCGGGATAACGTAGGTAAAGCCCTTGTCAATCATAAAATCGCGCGCATACGTCAAAACCGCCGAATGCAGACGCGCAATATCGCCCGTCAGATAGTAAAAGCCCTGTCCCGACGTTCTTCTTGCGGAATCGACGTCCACGCCGTCGAGATTTTCCAAAATATCCAAATGATAAGGCACTTCGAAATCGGGGGTTTTGGGTTCGCCGAACCGTTTAAGCTCGACGTTTTGGGAATCGTCTTTTCCAAGCGGTACGTCGCCTGCGATAATATTGGGAATGGTCATCATCGCCTTTTTGAGCGCCGCCTCGACCTCTTCGCTTTCCTTTTCAATGGCAACCAGACGTTCTGCGTCCGCTTTGACTTGTGCTTTGATTTTTTCCGCCTCTTCGCGATTGCCCGCTTTCATATACTCGCCGACTTTTTTAGACAGCGTGTTTCTCGCGGCACGGAGCGCGTCGCCCTCTGCAATCAGCGCGCGGCGTTTGCTATCTAATGCGATTGCCTCGTCCACGAGCGGAAGTTTGTGGTCTTGGAATTTTTTCTTTATGTTTTCTTTGACAAGCTCGGGGTTTGTCCGAATCAAGTTAATATCAATCATAATAACACCTCTTTTGCTTTTGCTCCTACCTATTATACAACTTTTTCGCCGTAAATGCAATTAAATGTTATCCTTTCGCAAGATTTTCATTAAAAAATTCCGCAAAAAACTTGTATTTTCAGCGCGGGTGTGCTATAATAGAAACGATATATCATTTCACGGAGTATGATAACGCTACTATGAAAAACGTAACGACAAAAACGTCCCAAGCCGCACCGCTTGCGGAAATCAAGCGTTTCAACGCGCTTGCAGGCGAGGGCTTGACAAAAGCGCAGGTGGAAGAACGCACCGCGCAAGGTCTCGTCAATAAAACGACGAAAAAATATTCAAAAACCTATCGGAGTATTTTCGCGGGCAATATCTGCACGGTCTTTAACTTGCTTTGCGCCCTTTGCGCCGTCGCGCTCGTCATTGCGCGCGCGCCCGTTTCGCAATTCCTGTTCGTCTTGATTTTCTCGGCGAATATTATGATAGGGGTTATCCTCGAAATCCGCGCCAAACGCAAAATCGATAAGCTGACAATCCTTTCTTCGCCCACCGCCAAAGTCGTGCGAGACGGGAAACAGCTCGACGTACCCGTTGAAGAAATCGTAATCGACGACGTGTTGGTGCTCTCGGCAGGTCAACAAGTCCCCGCCGACTGTATCGCGCTCGAAGGGGTGGCGGAGTTCAACGAATCGCTCCTCACGGGCGAATCCGTGCCCGTGAAAAAGGACGACGGGGATTTCGTCTACGCCGGCTCGTTCGTCGCAAGCGGTAAATTAGCGGCGCGCGTGGATAAAATCGGCGACGATACCTACGTGAGCAAACTCACTTCCCGCGCTAAAAAATATAAACGCCCGAATTCGGAAATTATGAATTCGATTACGCTGTTTATTAAAATTATCGCGGTGGCAATCGTAATCGTGGCGGTATTGATGTTCCTCAACAACCTCAAAGCAGAGGGCGGCGCATTCTCCGATTTCGACGCGGAGGGCGGCGTATTCCTCGCCCTGTTCGGCGGGAATAAAGTATTGAGCGAAACGGTGCAAAAAACCGCCGCCGTGATTATCGGTATGATTCCGTCGGGCTTGCTCCTGCTCACGACGGTCGCACTCTCCAAAGGTATGATACACCTCGCGCGGTATAACACGCTCGTACAGGATATGTATTCGCTGGAAATGCTTGCGCGGGTCAACGTTTTGTGTTTGGATAAGACGGGCACGATTACCGACGGTAGAATGAAAGTCAGCGATTGTATTTTGCTAGGTAACACGTCTGAACTCGGCATTGACGATATTATGGGCTCTATGCTCGCCGCGCTCGACGACAACAACCAGACCTCGATTGCGCTCTACGAGCGGTTCGGGCATTCGGCGGCGCTCTCGCCCATTGCCAAGCTCCCGTTCTCGTCCGCGAGAAAGCTTTCGGCGGTTACGTTCGACGGCGCAGGCACGTATATTATGGGCGCGCCCGAGTTCGTGTTAAAGCCTATGCCGCTCCGCATTGATAAAATCGTCAAGCAATACGCGCAAATGGGTTTACGCGTACTCGTCGTGGCACATTCGAGCGGACAAATTCAAGGGGATAAATTGCCCGTCGGTATCAAGGCGGTGTCGATTATTACCCTTTCCGACAATATCCGTCCCGACGCGATTGATACGATTAAATGGTTCAAAGAAAACGACGTGGCAGTCAAGGTAATTTCGGGGGATAACCCCGTAACCGTTTCGGAAGTGGCAAGACGGGCGGGCATTAAAAACGCCTCGCAGTTCATCTCGCTGGAAGGCTTGTCCGATTTGGAAGTGGAAAACGCCGCGAACGAATACACCGTGTTCGGACGGGTTACGCCCGAACAGAAAGCGATTTTAATCCGTGCTTTGAAAAAGGCGGGAAACACCGTTGCCATGACGGGCGACGGCGTCAACGATATTCTCGCCATGAAAGAGGCGGATTGTGCCGTGTCCGTTGCATCGGGCAGCGACGCCGCAAGAAACGTTTCCAACCTCGTTTTGCAGGACAATAATTTCGCGTCTATGCCGCGTATCGTCAACGAGGGTCGGCGAGTGATTAACAACGTCAAAGACTCGGCGGCGCTGTATATCACCAAAACCTTGCTAATTCTTACGCTCGCCATTGTGTGTATTGCGGTCGGTAGCGCGTATTTCTTCAAGACGAGCAATATGCTTATGTACGAGTTCGTCATCAGCGCAATTCCCTCGACGGTGCTTGCCGTGTTCCAACCGAACACCAAGCGCGTGCAGGGGAAATTTATACCGTTCGTATTGAGCCGCGCCATACCCGGTGCGTTGACGATGGCTATCGGGATTTTGACGTTCTACGTCATTCGCTGTCTGCCTATCGGCGAAACCATCGGGTTTGTTTCGGGCGGTGTGGAAACGGAGGAATACAAGGCAATGCTTATGCTTGCGCTCACCTTCTGCGGGCTTGTGATTTTGTACCGTATTTGTCAGCCGTTCAATCTCTTTCGCGGCAGTCTGTTTATCCTGTCCGCGTTCTTGTGCGTGTTCGTGGTTTGCGTGCCTATGCTCGGGGAAATCGTGTTCGAGGGCTGGTCGACGCTCACGTTCGCTCTGCCGCAGGTGATGCTGCTGATTATCGTCGTGCAGTTCAGTTTCCCTATCTCTGCGTTCTTAATCAAGTTCTTCGACCTGATTAACGTCGCCGAAGAGGACTAAACGGGAATGTAAAATAAAAAAGATTACGCCGCCGAGCAGGCTTGCTCGGCGGCGTTATTTTTATCAATATTCTTCGCCTGCGGCGGCGGGCTGTTCCTTGTTTTGCAGGGAATACAAATCAAATTCGCTGTCAATATCGAAATCCTCGCCCGCGTCAAACGCCGCTAATTTCGAAACGGACACCTCGTATGCCGTCATGGTTTTCACGTCCGTTTCGTTGAGCTTTTTCTGGTATTCGCGGCTCTGTATCCGCCCCGACACCGCAATCCTGTCGCCTACCCCTAAATTCTTGACGAAACGCGCGTTCCTGCCCCAAGCGATACAGGGGATATAGTCCGACTTGTTATACGCGCGATTGACGGCTATCAGCACGTCGGCAATCTCGCGATTAAAAGGCGTCGTTCGGTACACGGGTGGCTTGCAGATATAGCCGCTCAAAAGTATACTGTTCGGATTTTTATCGGGCAACTCCTCCAAAAGCTCCCGCACGAACACCGTCAGCATCAGCCGCGATTTCCCGTTCTCAATCTTGTTATAACTCCTGAACTGCCCGAGTGCGCAAATGGTTTTACCCTTGCACAGCGTGCCGTCTTGGATTAGCCGCTCGGACAGGGTTACCGGCAATATATCCGCTTGCCCCGAAAGCCGCATCACCCGCACGAAGAATTCGTAGAACCCCTCGCCGTATACCTCGTGAGAAAACGTCGCGTCGCTCACGATTTCGCCCATTACGTAGACCTTGTTGTTTTTTTCCGTTACGTAGTTCATATAAAACCTCCAAATGTATTTTTATCCTTGATGTTGTTTGCCGCTTGCGTCAATCGTGTAATTGTCCTTGTAAATCAACTCGCCTATCGGCACGAATTGATAGCCTCTGTTTTGCAGGGTGGAAAAAATCAGCGGGAGCGCGTCGGCGGTGTGCAAGCCGTTGTTATGGCAAAGAATAATCGAACCGTTTTTCGCGCCGTTGACAATGCGCAAGGCTATCTCCGTCGCTGAAAGATTTTTCCAATCCAGCGAATCGACGTCCCATTGAATGGTGTATAATCCCAGAGATTTCGCCGTGTCCACAAGCAGGTTGTTATAGTCGCCGTAGGGCGCGCGGAAGAGGTTGGTCTTTTGCCCCGTCGCCTTTTCGATTGCCGCCGCGCTCGTTTTCAGCTCGTCGCGAATCTCCGCCTCCGAAAGCTTGCTCATATACGAATGCGTGCGGCTGTGCGTGCCCAGCTCGTGCCCCGCGTTGACGATTTTCTCGGCGTATTCTGGGTATTTCTCCACCCAAAACTGCACGGCGAAAAAGGTGCAGCGCACGTTGTTCTTTTCCATAATGTCCAGCAGTTTATCGGTATAATCGACGCCCCATGCGCAGTCAAAGCTAATGGCGAGCTTTTTTTCTTCCGTCGCCACGCTGTAAATGGGCAACGAACGCTTTGCGCTCGTACCTGCCCCCACCGTTTGCGTTTTATTCCACACCGAAATGAACGCGCAGGACACAAGCGCAATCACGGCGGCAAGCACGCAAGCAAGCGGCGTAAGCCATTCCTTTTTCCGTTCTTCAAACCGCTCGCGCATTCTTTCAACCTCCTACATCATAGCAGTTTTACGTTGTCGTAATTTCAACAAAAAAGTCTTTTTTCCTGTCCTTTTGTCAAAAACGCTTTTCGGGGAAAATCACGCCCCGTTCGCTTGGTTTATCGTATGCGGAAAATATACGGAATATGCCCCGACCCCCTTTCAAAGACTTTACTTTTTTTTGCGTTTCGTGTATAATACTACTATGAAAATTTGGGCAAAACTGATGGCGGAGGGCAGAATCCGCAAACAATTCGTATACGAAAACCCCGAAAAATTGACGTATTCGCATTTTTTCGAGTATTTGACCGACATTTGCCACGAGCTGGATATTCCCACGCCCGTCTTGACGAAAACGCATATTTTTAATTTTGCAAAATTCAATCACGTCAAATTCCCCGCCCGCGATTTCGTCGAAAGCTTGGGCTATGAGTATTTATTTTTAGAAAACATATTATAACGTTATATAAGGAGCTTTCTTATGACAAACCTTGAAAAAAGTATTTTGGCAATCCTTTCAGAGGACGCACGTATCCCCGCAAAAAAAATCGCGGCTATGCTCTCGCGCGAAGAATCGGAAATCAAAGCCTGCATTGAAAGCATGGAAAACAGCGGCTTGCTCGTCAAATACGCCGCCATCATCAACAGCGAAAAGGCGGAGGACGCGCTCGTCGAGGCGTTGATTGAAGTCAAGGTTACGCCCAAACAAAAAGAGGGGTTCGACGGGATTGCAAAGCAAATCGCGACGTTTCCCGAAGTCAAATCGGTGTATTTAATGAGCGGGGCATACGACCTTGCCGTGCTCGTCGAGGATAAGACCTTGCAACAAGTTTCCCGTTTTGTATCCGAACGTATTTCCACGTTCGACGGCGTACTCTCGACCGCCACGCATTTCTTGCTGAAAAAGTATAAAATCGAGGGCGTTTTGACGGAAAAAGAAGATTTTGACCGCCGAATTTCCATACAGGCTTAATTGTTATGCGTAGTTTTATCAATGAAAAATCAAAAAATCTCAAACCGAGCGGCATCCGTAAGTTTTTCGACATTGTCCGCGAAACGGAGGGCGCGATTTCACTCGGCGTGGGCGAGCCCGATTTCGTTACGTCTTGGAAAGTCCGTTCGGCTGCAATCACCTCTCTGCAACGCGGCTACACGCAATACACGGGCAATCGCGGTCTCCCCACCCTTTTGGAGCTCATATCGCGGTATTTGTCCGAGCGTTTTTCGCTAGACTACGAGCCCAAGCATATCCTCGTAACCGTCGGCGGTAGCGAGGCGATTGACCTTGCCCTGCGCGCGTGCATCGAACGGGGTGAAGAGGTGCTTATTCCCGACCCTGCCTACGTGTCTTACGCACCTCTCGTGCAAATGTCCGACGGCGTACCCGTGCACGTGGAGTGCCGCGAAGAGGATAATTTCGTGCTCCGCGCGGAGCTGCTGGAAAAGGTAATCACGCCCAAATCCAAAGCCATCGTTTTGACGTATCCCAACAACCCGACGGGCGCGGTAATGACCGAAGGACAACTGCGGGAAATTGCGGACGTTATCGTCAAGCACGACCTGCTCGTCATCACGGACGAAATCTATGCGGAGCTCACCTACGGACAAAAACACGCGAGTATCGCTTCCCTTCCGCAAATGAAAGAACGCACTATCTTCGTGAGCGGCTTTTCGAAAGCGTTCGCCATGACGGGCTGGCGCATGGGCTACGTCTGTGCGCCTGCGGAGATTGAAGAGGCAATGTTCAAAATCCATCAATACGGGATTATGTGCGCGCCGAGTCCCTCGCAATACGCGGCAATCGAGGCACTCCGCGACGGATTTTCCGACGGATTTAGCGCGGTGGAAGAAATGCGGGCTTCCTATGACGCACGGCGTAAATTCGTGCTCCATTCCCTGCAAGAAATCGGCTTGTCCTGCTTTGAGCCGCGCGGGGCGTTCTATGCGTTCCCGTCCGTCAAGGCAAGCGGACTAAACAGCGAGGAGTTTGCCGAGCGTCTGCTCAAAGAGCGCAAAGTCGCGGTTGTGCCCGGCGGCGCGTTCGGGGATTTCGGCGAGCAAAACGTGCGGCTTTCGTATGCAACGAGCATGAGCGCGCTTTCGGAAGCATTCGACAGAATTGCCTCTTTTATGCAGAGTATTCGCTGAAAATTATGCGAAATTATTATAAAAACGCGGAAAAATCATTGACAAAACCGCAAAAATACTATATAATGTAACCAGTTAAATAAACCGCCGCGCCGTTTTGCGCGCGGTTGTTTTTTGAGCGTCCGCAACGAGCGGCTTTTTTCGCGTGGGGAAAGCAAGCGAAAAGGCGAAAATCCCGCCGCAAAAACAATCGGAGCGGAGCATAAGGAGTATTGTTATGGCAGAGCAGTATATTATGACCAAAAAAGGGTATGAAGAGGCAGTCGAAAAGCTCAAATACCTGCAAACGGTAAAACGTCAGGAAATCGTCGAGCGGATTGCAGAGGCGAGAAGTCATGGCGACTTGTCCGAGAACGCGGAATACGACGCGGCGCGCAACGAGCAAGCGGCAAACGAGGGCGAAATCGCCGAGCTTGATTACAAAATCAAGAACGCTGTCATTCAGGAAGAAACGGGCGATACCACGAGCGTGCACGTCGGTTCGAAAGTCAAGGTCTACGATTTGGAGCTCGAAGAGGAAGAAACCTACGAGATTACGGGCACGCTCGAAGCGAACGCAATGGAAAATAAAATTTCCAACGAGTCCCCTGTCGGCGCGGCGCTTCTCCGCCACAAGGTCGGCGAGACGGTCAAGGTTTCCGCACCCGACGGCGAATATAAGCTTGAAATTAGAGAAATATT
>JAFTKT010000053.1 GCA_017453145.1 Clostridia bacterium | reverse complement strand
AAGCTTTGGCGAGCTTGGCTCGGCGGTGCTTTGCGGTGCGCTCTTTGCACTCTATCATCAAAACCCTGCCCAAACGCTCTATCAGTTTTGTTGCGGATTCGCGTTCGCAATCGTAGCGTTGCGCTCGGGCAGTATTTTACCTACCGTGTTCTCGCATTTTTTCAATAATGCCTTGATTTTAGGCTTGACGAAAGCAGGGATAGACGCGTTTCCCGCGCCCGTCGCGCTTGCCGTATTCGGCGTATCCTTGTTGTGCTTGGTTCTCTCGCTCGTTTGGCTCTTCCATTTCGATAAAAAGACAGAAGTAGGCAACGTCGAGAAAGACAAAACGGAGCGCAAGCGGTTTTTTATATACGCAGCGGTGGGGATAGCCGTGTGCGCGCTTTCGTGGCTCGCTACGCTTTTTACGGGGTTATAATTATGCAAAAAATCAATTTCGTAGTCGTAGGCAAAATCAAAGAAAGCTTTTATCGTGAGGCGGTGGCGGAATACGTCAAGCGCCTTTCCCGTTTTGCAAAAATTGAAATCAAAGAACTTGCAGAGGGCGCAAATCCCGACGCGGAGGCGTGGGATATTTTAAGGGCGTGCAAGGGCTATACGTTCGCTCTCGCCGTCGAGGGGGACAAGCTTTCGAGCGAGGGGCTTGCAAAAAAGCTAAAAAAGCTTTCGGACGCGGGCAAGGAAATCACGTTTGTAATCGGCTCGTCTTGCGGATTATCAGACGAAGTGAAAAAAGCCGCCGACGAAAGACTGTCCTTTTCGGATATGACCTTTCCGCATCAACTGATGCGCGTGATTTTAGCTGAACAGGTCTACCGCGCGTTTATGATAAATTCGGGCGCAACTTATCATAAATAGGAAACTTTTGCGCGAGAACTGCGTATATTGATTGCGTGGATATATACGAGGAAATTACCAAATTTTACGAAAGCGTTGGGGCGGAAAAACGTATAATCGGCAAAAGCCTGTTTGGTCGCAAAATCTACGCGATAAAGCTCGGACAGGGCTCGCCTGTCGGGATTTGTCAATACGCATTGCACGGCAGGGAATTTATCACGGCAAAGCTTGCTATCGAGCACTATAAACGGGGCTTGTATAAAGGTAGCGTTTGGCTCGTGCCACTTTCTAACCCCGACGGCGCGTTGCTGTCCCAAACGGGCTTGACGAGCGTCAAACGAAAGAGCGATAAAAAACGCCTGCTCACGCTAAACGGCGGAAACGCGGATTTTTCCCTTTGGAAAGCCAACGGCAGGGGCGTGGATTTGAACGTAAATTTTGACGCGCGTTGGGGTACGGGCGCAAAAAATACGCGATTTGCGGGCTCGGAAAACTATATCGGCAAGAAACCCTGTTCTGAAAAAGAAACGCGTGCGCTCAAAGCGTTTACGCAAGAAATCAATCCCGACTACACGGTGAGCTATCACACGAAAGGGGAGGAAATTTACTGGTATTTTCATCAGTCAATTCGCACCTGCCCCCGCGATAAGAGCTTGGCGGCGGCGCTGTCGAGGGCGACGGGGTATCCGCTTTGTTTTGCGAAAGGCAGTGCGGGCGGTTACAAGGATTGGTGTATACAGACCCTGAAAATTCCGTCGTTTACGATTGAGGCGGGCTCGGATAAATTCGAGCACCCGCTCGGCGACGGGGCGTGGAGGGATATACTCTGTAAAAATATAAACGCGTTATACGAATTGTCAAAGGAATATACGGACGAATGAGAAAACTGACGAGAGAAGAAAAATTTATGCGCGTAGCCATTCGCGCGGCAAAGCGTGGCTTGAAACAAGGAGAAGTCCCGATTGGCGCGGTGGTGGTGTATGAGGACAAGGTCGTGTCGAGCGGCTATAACCGCCGTGCGAAATTACAGCTTGCGTCCGCGCACGCGGAAATGATGGCGATTGACAGAGCCTGTAAAAAATTCGGCTCGTGGCGTTTGCCGGAGGGGTGCGAATTATACGTAACGTTAGAGCCGTGTCCTATGTGTATGGGCGCGAGCCTGAACGCACGGGTGGACAAGGTGTATTTCGGTGCGAAAGAACAAAAGGGTAGGAGCTTGACGAGCGAGCTTGCGGCGTCTAATTTGCTTAATCATAAAACGGAAGTGGTTTCGGGGGTTTTGGAAGAAGAGTGCTCGGCGTTGCTTACGTCTTTTTTCGTAGAGATGCGCAAAAAGCAAAAAGAGGAAAAGGAACGCCAAAAAAAGCAAGACGAGAATTTTTCTCAAAGAGAAATTTGAAAATACCCGTTTATTCCCTTGACTTAATTTTAGAAAACGGGTATTATAGTATAGGTCAAGTTTCAAAGGAAAAAAACCGAACGCAACTCGCGGTAAAGCGACAAGCGACGGAATAAATATTTTAAGGAAGGTTACTTATGATAACTCACGGTAATGAAATCAAGTTGTTTTGCGGTAACGCCAATCGCCCTTTGGCGGAGGCGATTGCGAAAAAGCTCAATACAGGGCTTGGCGAAATTGAAGTCGGCACGTTCTCCGACGGCGAAATCAACGTGCATATCGCGGAAACGGTTCGCGGTAGAGACGTGTTTATTATCCAGTCAACGTGCTCGCCCGTCAACGATAACTTAATGGAACTCTTGATTATGATTGACGCGGCAAAACGCGCGTCGGCAGGACGTATCACGGCGGTCGTTCCCTATTTCGGCTATGCCCGTCAGGACAGAAAAGCGCGCTCTCGCGACCCCATCACGGCAAAACTCGTTGCAAATTTGCTCACGAACGCAGGTGCGGACCGTGTGTTGACAATGGACTTACACGCAGACCAAATTCAAGGCTTTTTCGATATTCCCGTAGATAATCTTCTCGGCGGACCTACGCTTTATAACTACTTTGCAAAACAAGGGGATATAGACGTAGTGGTAGCGCCCGACGTAGGCGCGGTAAAACGTTCGAGAAAGGTTGCCGAAAAGTTCGGTGTGCCGCTTGCGATTATCGACAAGCGCCGTCCCAAAGCGAACGTTATGGAAGTTATGAGCATTATCGGCGACGTAAAAGGCAAGAGATGTCTTATGATAGACGATATGGTGGACACGGCGGGCACACTTTGTCAAGGCGCGCAAGCGATTAAAGACGCGGGTGCGGCGGCGGTATATGCAGGCTGTACGCATGCAATTTTGAGCGGACCTGCAATCGAGCGGTTGGAGAAATCGGCGATTACGAAATTCGTGATGCTGGACACCATTCATCTTCCCGAAGAAAAGAAACTTGATAAATTCGAAGTCTTGTCGGTGGCGAACATTTTCGCGGCGGCAATCGAAAACGTATACCTCGACAAACCCATGTCTAAATTATACGATTAATCACAAACCCAAGAACCCCGCCGTGTAACAACGGCGGTGTTTTCGATAAAGGAAACCGTTATGTATCTGATTGTAGGACTTGGCAACCCTGAAAAACAATACGAAAAAACCTATCACAATCTCGGCTATATCGCCGTCGGCGACGCGGCGGAGAAGTTAGGTGCGAAATTCAAGAAAAAAGAATGCGAGGCGTCGGTGGCGGAGGCGTTCGTTGGCGGCGAAAAGATTGTGCTCGCCCGTCCGTTGACGTATATGAACAATTCAGGCAGAGCCGTGAAACAGCTTATGGCGAAATACAAAATCCCGCCTGAAAATCTGCTCGTGATTTACGACGACTACGACCTGCCCAAAGGCAAAGTGCGTATTCGTGCGGGCGGTAGTGCAGGCACGCACAACGGTATGCGTAGCGTAATCGGTGAAACGGGCTTGACAAATTTTGCGCGAATTCGTATCGGTATCCGCGACGAGGAAGTGAATATTCCTATCATTAACTACGTGCTTTCGGAAATCCGCAAAGACGATTATGAGCTGTACGGAGCGGCATGCAAAAAGGCAGGCGAGGAGGCGGCCGTGTTTGCAAGCGGCGAAACGATTGAAAAAGTAATGGGAAAGTATAACTGAAAAACGCAGGAAATCAATAAACAACAAAAAAAACCAACAAAAGTGCAAAAATTAAAACGTCCATACGCTTGACGAAAGGTCGGTGTATGTGTTACAATAAAAGTAATAAAAAAAAGAGGTGTATTTTTTATGAAAATTTTAATCTCGGCGGATTTGACGCCCAAGAAAGAAGAAGTAAACGAGTTATTTATCAAAGGCGACGTCAAAGCGCTGTTTACCGACGTTATAGACGTTATAAAGACAGCGGACCGTTTTATCGTCAATTTAGAGTGCGCGCTCACGCACGCGGAAAACGGCATCAAGAAATTCGGGCCTTGCTTAAAAGCCGACCCAAAATGCGCGCAGACCTTGAAAGAATTAGGCGTTACCGACGTGGCGCTTTCGAATAACCACGTGTTCGATTTCGGCGTGCAAGGCTTGAAAGATACCATGAAAGCACTTGACGAGGCGGGCTTGCCGTATACGGGCGTTGGCGAAAACGACGTCGATTCGAGAAAGATATATTACATAGAACAAGAGGGTAAAAAGATTGCGCTTGTGAACGTGTGTGAGCACGAATACACCTATGCGTTGCCCGATAGAATGGGGGTAAATCCTTATGACCCGTATTTGACCATGCAAGACATTCGCGAGGCGAAAAAGAACGCCGACTACGTGCTCGTCCTCTATCATGGCGGCAAGGAGCATTGCCGCTATCCCTCGCCCCGCCTTCGCAACCTTTGCCGTGAAATGGTATATTGTGGGGCAGACGTCGTCTTGACGCAACACAGCCATTGTATCGGTTGCTACGAGGAATTCGAGGGTGGACACATTCTCTACGGACAGGGCAATTTTCATTTCTGTTGGGATGGCAACGGCGAAGACTGGTATACGGGGCTTTTGGTGGAATTGACGATTGAGGACGGTTTGTCCGTTCGCTTTATTCCCTATGAGATTAAATCGGTCAGCGTAGAGCTTGCCAAAGGCGAAAAGGAAAAAGAAATTATGGACGGTTTCTACGCAAGAAACGAGGAACTGAAAAACGGCAAATGGCAAGCGGGCTGGCACGCGTTCTGCGAGAGCGTTGCGCCGGGCTATAAAAACGCGTTGCGCGGACAGGAAACGCCTGAAACGACGGAAGAGAAAACGCAGCATTTTGCGCACTATTTAGACTGCGAGGCGCATACCGACGTTTGGCGCGAGCTGTATCCGACTTGGAATTGGACGAACGAAAAATAAGACAATAAAAAGGAAATGAAACGCAATTTTTTCAATTTCGAAAATTTAGGAGGGGAATATCCCTCGTTTGCAAAAGAAATCCGCCGCGGCACGCCGACGGCGGTTTTCGGTGTTTCCGATTCCTTGAAATATTTGCTGGCAGGCTTGATAGAATATCCCGTCGTGTATATCGTTTCAGACGGCATTTCCGCAAAAAAGGCGGCGGAAAACATCACGGCGTTGACGGGTAAAAAAGCAGAGGTTTTGTCTGCAAAAGACGAAGTTTTGCTTTATCGCAAAGCCCTTTCCAAAGACGCGCTGTTCGGGCGTATTCGCGGGCTTTCCGCTTTGCAGGGCGGCGCGGAAATCGTCGTTGCGGAAATCGACGCACTCATTCAGCTTTTCCCCAAAACCTTGCCCACGCTCACGCTAAAAGAGGGCGAGGAGTTCGATTTTGAAACTTTGCCTAGCATGCTTGCCAAAATGGGCTACACGCGCAATTTCGAGGTGGAAACGGAGGGGGTGTTCGCGCTTCGCGGCGACATTTTGGATATTTATCCCGTCGGTGCGGCAAATCCCGTCCGCGTGGACTTTTTCGGCGATACGGTCGAACGGATAAAACCCTATGAGCTGGCAACGGGCGCGCGCCTTTCGCCTTTGCGTGAAATCACCGTTCTTTCCGCAACCGACGTGATTGCGTCGGATAAGGACAGGTTCAACGTAGAAACGTCGCTCAAACAAGACTTGAAAGCATTCAAAACGTCGGAGGCGTATGCACGGGCAAGCGCGCTCGCCGACGAGATTTTGTCCGAGCCCGAGCTCACGTCCTCGTTCGTGTTGCCGCTTTTGGACAACACGACGGATTTTTTCTCCGTTTTGCCCGAAAACGCGGTACTCGTATTTGACGAGGGCAAAACGCTTTGGGATAAATTTAACGGGCTTTATAAAGAACACGAAGAGCGTTTCTACCGTCTGCAAGAGGGCGGCGAGGCGTTCGGGTTCACGAAAAAGCAATATATCGAAAAGGAACGCTTTTTAGACGGCTTGCTCCATACCCGCAGGGTGGTTTTGCAAACGTTCACCGGCAATCCGTTTTTCTTTGAGCCGCTTAAAATTTTTAATTTCACGGCAACACCCACTTCTAAATATTTAGGCGGTTTTCCCACGCTGCTCACGGATATAAAAAATTGGCGGCGGGGTGGTTATAACGTACTTCTTTATTGTGGCGACAACGCCCGCGCGATTAAGATGACGGAAAACCTGTCGGAGGAGTATATTTCCACCGTCAAACTCACGGAAACGCTTTCAGAGCTAAACGGCGTTTGCGTTTTAGACGAAAAATTAGAAAAAGGTTTCGTGTTACACGACTGTAAAACGGCGGTAATCGGCACGGGCGATTTATACACCAAAGCCCCCGACAACCGCCGCATACGCCGTAAGCGCGGCGATATGTTCTCCGCGCCCGAAGTGGGGGATTTCGTCGTGCATGAAACGCACGGTATCGGAAAGGTCGTGGGCACGGAAAAGATAGAAACGACGGACGGCACGAAAGAATATATCGCGCTTGTGTACAAAGACGGCGACAAGCTGTACGTGCCTGCCGAGAGCATGGACGTTCTGTCAAAATACGTCGGCGACAGCAACCCGACGTTAAGTAAAATCGGCGGCGCGGATTTTGAACGGGTGAAAACGCGCGTCAAAGCCTCGCTCAAAAAGCTTGCGTTCGATTTGAAAGCGTTATACGCCGAGCGTACGGAGCGAAAAGGCTATGCGTTTCCCGAGAACGAAATTTTTATGCAGGAGTTCGAAGAGGCGTTCGAGCACGAGCTCACGCCCGACCAAGCGAGTTCGGTTTCGGAGATTAAAGGGGATATGTGCTCGGAAAAGGTCATGGACAGACTGCTTTGCGGCGACGTCGGGTTCGGTAAAACGGAAGTGGCGTTCCGCGCGGTATATCTTTGCGCGCTTGCGGGCAAGCAGGCGGCGCTGATGTGTCCGAGTACGGTGCTTTGCAAACAGCATTTCCGCACGGCAGAGGCTCGGTTTGCGCAATTCGGCGTGCGGATTGCCGCTCTTAACCGTTTCAATACCCCCAAAGAAACGGAAAAAATTTTACAGGGGCTCAAAGACGGTTCTATCGATTTCGTGGTGGGGACGCACAGACTGCTGTCCGCCGACGTAAAATTCAAAGAGCTCGGCTTGCTCGTACTCGACGAGGAACAGCGATTTGGCGTAGAGCATAAGGAAAAAATTAAACATATCCGCAAGGATATAGACTGTCTGACTATGACGGCAACGCCCATTCCCCGCACCCTGCACATGTCCCTTTCGGGCATACGAGATATTTCCACCATTCACACGCCACCCGTCGAGCGGTTGCCTGTACAGACCTACGTCGTCGAGGAAACGGAAACGCTGATTCGCGACGCTTGTATTCGCGAGCTTTCACGCGGTGGGCAGGTGTTTATTCTCTATAACAAGGTGGAAAGCATATTTACGTTCGCCGCAAGCGTAAAACGCATACTTCCAGAGGCGCGCGTATCCGTTGCGCACGGTCGCATGGACAAAACCGCGCTCGAAAACGCCGTTTTGGATTTTTACGGCGGGAATTCGGATATACTCGTTACCACGACGATTATCGAGAACGGGGTGGATTTACCTAACGCCAACACGATTATCGTAATTGACAGCGACAAGCTCGGTATTTCACAGCTTTATCAGCTCAAAGGTCGGGTGGGTAGAAGTTCGCGTCTTGCCCACGCTTATTTTACGTATAAAGCGGAACGGGTACTGACGGATAATGCCGCCGCGCGGCTCAAAGCGATTATGGAATTTACCGAGCTCGGTTCGGGTTATAAGCTCGCTATGCGCGATTTGGAAATTCGCGGCGCGGGGAACGTGCTCGGCGCGGAACAGCACGGGCATATGGACAAAGTCGGCTACGAGCTGTATGCAAAACTCCTCAAAGAAGAGCTGACGGGCGAAAGCCAAACGAGCGCAGAGCTGGATATTCGCACGACGGCGTATATCCCCGAGAAATATATCGAGTCGTCGGCGGGGCGGCTGGATACGTATAAACAAATAGCGGAAATTTCCACGATTGCCGATTACAAGCGCGTCTACGCCTCCTTGCAAGACACCTACGGCGAACTGCCGCGTTCGGTAGAGAACTTAATGGTGATTGCCGTTTTGAAGAGCTATGCGGCGAAATTTAACGTCAAAAAAATTACGCTCGCAGGCGGCGTGGGCTCGCTCGAATTGCCGTCGATTGACAGTTTAGGCGATAAAAGACTGCAAGCCGCGCTCGATAAATACCATGCGGATACCCGCCTGATTATGACGGCTGCGCCCGTGATAGAGTTTTGCGGCGGGCGGGATAATGCCGAATTGATGGCAAAAATGACAAAATTTTTGAAATTTGCGCGAACTTTCGAAAGTTTATAAGCAAAAACGTTTGCACTTTACGAAAAAATAGTTTATAATATAGTGTGATAGCGTATGCGGCGTAATGGAGAAAAACGCTTATGCGGTTGCATACGCATAAAACAGGTTGGTTATTTGGAGCATCTTATGAACAAGAAACACACAATGAAAAAAGCGGCGGCGCTTGCGTTGAGCTTGGCGCTCGTTGGGGGAGCGACGGGTTGTAATTTCCTCGTTACGGACAGCGTTTTGGATTTGAAACAGGTCGTAGCGACGGTAGACATAACGGACAACCTTGCCGCGAGCGAAGATTATCAAAACGTCAAAGCAGGCGTGGAGAAATTGATTGCCAACAAAGGCTTGTCGACGGATATTCCCAAGCGTGATTTGGTGGCGTATTTCATCAACGTCGGGTATACCTACGTAAACAGCTACGGCTATACCTACGAGCAGACGTTCAACACGCTTATGGACGGGCTTGTCAATAACAAAATCCTCACGCAGTTCGCGGTGGCGTATTATCTCAAAAACGGGTTCACGGGCGACGTGGCGGCGAGCGCAGACGAGTGCTTGACGTTCGTTTCGAACGGACAGACCGCAGAGGGGCTTTCGGACGAAGAGAAAGCGCTTTTGAAAGCACATCCCGAAGTGTTGACTATGAAATATTTCCTCACGGAAAACGGCACGGCGTTCGAGGAATACAACGAGGCTGTCTACGGCTTGAAGAAGAGCCTCAATAATTCGCTCGATTCCGCAGAGAAAACGTATATCACGACAGAGGAGGGCGAGCATACGCACGAAGAAAGCCGCACGCTCCCTACGGACGTGGATACGGCGATTGAGGAATATATTCCCGCTGACTACGAAATTTATACGGGTCGCAACGCGCTCGATTCCTGCGGCGAATACGAGAAAGTCGAGGGCGGCACGGCAACGACGAGAAAGAAAGCGTATAACTCTTTCCTTTCGAATTTGCAGGGCTACGGCTTGATTTCCGAAACGGAAGACACGGCGGTTATCACCGAACTGAACTATTATTATATCGAGCTTTCCTCCACGCTTGCAGGCGCGCTTGTGGATAAATATTTAGACGCATTGCAGGAAGAGGCGATTAAAGCTTTGGAGGCAGACAACTACGCCTACGTTGCGAATAAATACACGGAAATCAAGGACGCACAGGAATACGCCTACACGCAAGATTCGTCTGCGTTTGAAACGGCGCTTGACGGGCTTTCCGACGATTCGTTCGTGCTTTACGGACAAAAAGATTTTGGGTTTATCTACAACATTTTGTTGCCGTTCTCTGCGAGCCAAGAACAGCAATACGCGGCGGCAAAGAATAAGGGCTTGACGCAAGACGAAATTTTCAATGCACGTAAAGCGATTTTGAAGAACGTGCAAGCAAAAGACTTGCGTTCCGCTTGGTTCTGCGAGGAAGAGGATTCCAACTATTCGTATGCGGTAACCGAAGGTTACTACGACAACGGCAAGGACAAGGGCGACAGCACCTATTTGTTCTTTGAGAATAATATGGTAAAAACGGACGAATACGAAAAGCTCGGTCAGTATTTAGGCAAATATCCCTATAACGGCAAGGCGACGCAAAACGCCGACGGCGAATGGGAATTTACGCCGAATAAAGTAAGCGTCGACGGCTTTATTGCCGAAATGGAAGGTTATCTGAATAACACGCTCGGTGCGGGCAAAGCAAGCGGTTCGCTTTACAGCGCGTATGATAAAGACAACGCAAGCACGGTATATACCCAAGACGGCGTTGTGGACTATGACAAGTTCATTTATTACACGGGTAAAGTAACGCTTGAAAACACCGACCGTTCGCAGTATTTCTATGCGGAAAACAACGATTCCTATCAAGCACTTTCGGCTGTCAACGAATTGATGTTCGCGTATAGCACGGACACGGGTTGCTTGAATAAATATATGGGCTATGCAGTTTCTCCGTATAAAACCAGCTTTGTTTCCGAGTTCGAATACGCCGCGCAATACGCAGTAAAACAAGGCGTCGGCTCCTACGTGGTAGCTCCCTCCGACTACGGTTGGCATATCATCTACGTAGCGTTTGTCTACGATGCGGACGACGGTGAGGTGTACGGCGGCTTTAACGCGCAAGACGTGGAAAAAGAGGGCACGTTCTCTAACTTGTTCTACGAATCCTTGAAATCGACGTCTGCAACGAACTATACGACGGACGTACAGAATGCGGTGCTCAACGAATACAAAACGTCGGCAACGCGCTACGTATCCCGTTATCAAGACTTGCTTGACTTGGATAAATAAGAGTGAAAAATAAAAGCGACTCCCGACTGCCCAAGCGGTCGGGAGTTTTAATGAGATATGAAAAAAGTGAAAGAAAGAATAAAATTATCCGAACATTTCAATTATAGCCGTTTATTCCGTTTCGTGTTGCCGTCGATTGTGATGATGGTGTTTATTTCCGTATACGGCATTGTAGACGGTTTTTTCGTGGCAAATTTTGCGGGCGAGTTGCAATTTGCCGCGCTCAATTTGATTTTTCCTTTGATTATGATTTTAGGTTCGGTCGGATTTATGCTCGGCACGGGTGGCAACGCCGTCGTGTCCAAAGCACTCGGCGAAGGGAATACGGAAAAAGCGAACCGTATTTTTTCTATGCTTGTCTACGTAACGCTCGTTTTTGGCGTGTTGCTTGCGGTGGTCGGGGTGCTTATCTCTCCGTTTATGGCAAGGCTGTTTGCGGCGAGCGAGGAGGGGCTTTCCGTCAGCGAGAAAGAACGCCTGATTGAATATTGCACCGTATACGCGCGGATTATTCTTGCCGTATTGCCAGCGTTCATGCTCCAAAACGCCTTTCAAGGCTTTTTCGTAACGGCAGAAAAACCGCGCTTGGGCTTATACGTAACGGTCGCGGCAGGGCTTGGAAACGTAGTGTTCGACGCATTGTTCGTGGCTGTGTTTGGGTGGGGGCTCGTTGGGGCGGCGCTTGCTACCGCGCTCAATCAAATCGTAGGCGGGGTGTTGCCTTTGTTTTATTTCGGGCGAAAGAACGACAGCCTACTTCGGCTTGGTAAAACCTCGTTCGACGGAAAAACGCTTGGAAAGGTTTGCATAAACGGCTTGTCCGAGCTTATGACGAACATTTCACTCTCCGTCGTTACGATATTCTATAACGCGCAACTTATGCGCTTTATTGGGATTCAAGGCGTATCTGCCTATGGCGTTTTACAATATATCGGGTTTATTTTTATCGGCGTGTTTTTAGGTTATTCGGTGGGTAGCGCGCCTATTATCGGCTATCAATACGGCGCGCAAAACGATGCGGAACTGAAAAACGTCTATAAAAAAAGCCTGTTTATCGTGCTTGCGCTTGGCGTGATGATGACGTTGATTGCGGGAGTTTTTGCGGAGGTGCTTGCAAGCGTATTCGTTGGCGCGGACAAAGAGCTGCTCGCGTTAACTACGCACGGTATGCGCGTTTACGCACTTTGTTTCGTAACGTGCGGCGTGAACATTTTCGCATCCGCGTTCTTCACGGCATTATCAAACGGCGGCGTTTCGCTCCTCATTTCCTTTTCAAGGACGTTCGTTTGTCAAATTATCGCCGTGCTTGTTTTGCCCGAATTTTTCGGTGTAGAGGGCGTTTGGGCGTCCGTTGTCGTTGCCGAAGTCATCACGCTGTTTTTGACTGTTGCGCTGTTTGCGCTAGAGCGGAAACGCTATCGGTATCTCTAAACGTCATAACCACTATAATTCTGTACTGAAATTTGGCATCTTATCACTAACTAAGGCAACCTCTAAAAACGGTTGCCTTTTCCTTACAAAAAAACAAACCCGAACAGGAGTGTTCAGGTTTAGTTGAAATCGCTGCCCCGTACGGGTATCTCCGATACTCCGCAAACGGAGACCTCTCGGAGCGCTTCGCCGTTTACAACGGCTCGCGCGAACCGATGGGTTCAAGTCAATCCGTACGGTGTCATCACACACTAAAAAAGGATAGGCGTTTTGCCTATCCTTTTTTACTGGTGAGCCTTAATCAACCTAAATCGAACCTTTTATATTGCAATAATGATTGCGGATATTATACTGAAAATCCCTAAAACACAAAGAACTATTCCAGCACCAATATATGATTTAGGGTTAAATTCATCCCAACTGATTTCGTCAGGGTTCATTT
>JAFTKT010000052.1 GCA_017453145.1 Clostridia bacterium | reverse complement strand
GCCACACCGCCGCTGACGGAAGAAAAACTGTACGAGGCAATCCAAAACGGGCCTTACGGGCGTTGCGTATACCATTGCGACAACACCGCCGTCGACCACCAAATGACGAATATGCTCTTCGAAAACGGCGTTACCGCCTCTCTTTTCATGACGGGCTTCAATGCACTCGGCGGCAGACGCATTACTTTCTGCGGCACGCACGGCGAGCTTATCTACGACGCGCGAAGTGAAACGCTAAATCTTTGGAAATTCGGGGAACAACAACCGAACGTTATTAACGTGAACGAATTGTCCAAAGACGCGTCGGGCTACGGGCACGGCGGTGGAGATTTCGTGCTCATCAACACCTTATACGATATGCTCGAAGGACAGGCAAACTCGGCGACCTCGCTCGAAGCCTCGATTGAAAGTCATTTGATGGGGATTGCGGCGGAGGAATCGCGCAAAGCAAACGGCAAGCTCGTTTCCGTACATTGATATTTCCAAGAGCAACTGAAAAGGAGTTGGATTTTTCCCAACTCCTTTTTTACGTTACCGTCCGTATTCCTCTGCAAGGGATTTGAGCCATGCGGCTTTGCGCTTTTTCAAATCACCGAGCGTGAAACGGAACGTCCAGTTTTTCGACGTTACCGTAGACGGCGCGTTGAGTCGTGCCTCGCCGCCCAAACAAAGCACGTCGTGCATGGGCACGATTACCGTATCCGCTTTCGAGCTCATCAATAGCCGCATGATACTTTCACATTCGTCCTCGATGGTTTCACAGATATACGGCACGTCCGCTTTCAGACACTCCTCCTCAAACGCACGCTCGAACGCGCGGCGCTCCGTTTTGTCCATTTCTTCCAAAAATGCGCGCAACGTTTCGTTGTCGTGCGTGCCCGTGTATGCCACGCAATTTTCGCCGTATTGCGAGGGCAGGTATTCGTTCACGGGGTCGCCGTTGAACGCAAACTCGAATACTTTCATACCTGGATAGCCCGTATCCCGCATCAGTTTTCGCACACCGTCGTCAATCACGCCCAAGTCTTCGGCAACGATTGCGCAGTTTTTCATATCCTTGAATAGAGCCGCTTTCGGACCGTTGCGCCATTTCCCCTCTCGCGCCGTTTTCGCACGCGCAGGAATGGCATAGAAACGGTCAAAGCCCCTGAAATGGTCGATACGGACGCTATCAAACAATGAAAAAGCGTAGTTAATGCGCTGTTTCCACCACGAATAGCCGTCCTTTTTCATTTTCGTCCAGTCGTAGACGGGGTTACCCCACAGCTGACCGTCCTCACAGAACCCGTCGGGCGGCACGCCCGCACGCAGGGAAGCGTTACCCTTTTTATCTAGCGCAAACAACTCGGCGCGATAGAGCCAAGTTTCTACGCTGTCGTAGGCGACGTAGATGGGCATATCGCCCATAATCGAAATTCCTTTGCTGTTGGCATATGCTTTCAATTTCGTCCATTGTTCTAAAAACAAAAACTGCGTGAACTGCCAAAATTCGATTTCCTCTTTATAATCTTGCGCATGGGCTTTCAATGCCGACGTTTCCGCACGCGCAAACGGTGTTTCCCACTCGTCCCAAGACTTGTAATCAAAACGTATTTTGAGGGAAATAAACAAAGCGAAATCGTAGTATTTTTTCGACGAAAGAAATTTCTTCCATTTTTTATCCGTTTTATCAAACCGTTCGAACGCCTTGCGGAGAACAGCTGCTTTTTGCGTAAACTGCTTGCCGTAGTCCACGCGCCGCTCGTCGTCGCTCCACGAAAGTTCGGCATACTCCGATTTTTCGAGCAAGCCTTGCTCACACAGTATATCAAAATCAATAAAATAATAATTGAGCGCGTCGGAGGCAAACGATTGATACGGACTGTCGCCGTAGCTCGTCGGCAAGAGCGGCAGAACCTGCCATACTTTCATTCCCGCGCTTTCCAGCCAGTCTACGAACGTATATGCGCCCTTGCCGAGCGTGCCGATTCCTACGTCTGACGGCAAAGAAGAAACGGGCATTAAAATCCCCGCTTGTCGTCTTGTCTTGCTATTCACTTTTACTCGTTCTTCCATAGTCTTTTTACTATTGCCTTTTTCTATCGTTTTTATGCAAGGCGGGAAAGTAAAATACGTTCCGCGTTCGCCTCGCCTTTGTTTTGTTCCGTTTCTAGCAAACTTTCCGCCTGTGCAATCAACTGCGCAACTGCCTCGTCTTTTCCAAACGCTTTGCAATACGCCGCAAGCGCGCGTTTTGACAAAGCCTCGTCCGCACGCAAAAACGCCTCACACACTTTCGAGCACGCTTGCGCGCGCTCCAAATCCCCGTTTAAGGAATGGAAATAGACGAGCTCGGCGGCAATCCGTTCCCGCTCCGTATCCGATAAATATTCCTGCGCAAGCGCAAGACGGTTGAGGCTATCCGCCGCCTTTTCTTTGTCGTCTTTTTCTAAAAAGTAACGGTATTGTAAATAGCGCATTATCGAAAAAAGCGGCTCGTCCTCGCAAAGCTGAGGCGCGGAAAAATAAACCGTTTCTTCTATTTCCGCATAGCTTTCGCCCGCATACAACCGTCCTTGAATTTCCATAGCCGTCAGCATATTCTCTTCCGCAGGCGCGCCCGTTTTTAAGCCGATATACACAAGCGCATCCGTCTTTCCGCTCGGATATTCCAGCGGCACGGCATTGAGGAAAAACAGATACGCGCAATAGGGCAACAATCCCCAAAGCGCAAACGAATTTATACCAAAGCAAGCCAGCAGGGTTGCGACGAACGCGATTATTAGCGTAAATGCACCCTCAAAAATTAAGCCGCCAAGCGTATACAATTTCGCGCGTTTTTTCATATCGCCGCCGCTTTTCGGGCATACCTGCGTTTGGTCGGGCGCAAAAGGCGAACACAACGAAAAACGGAGTTTCCCTTTCTTTCTTTGGAGCTGAAAACAGAAAATCTTTACGTATTCAAGCCGCATACCCGCCGACGCCGCCAGCGCAACGTGCCCCATTTCGTGCAAGGCGGGCGCAAAAAGCAAAGAAAGCACTATTGCCGCAAGCGCGAAAATCCCCTCGTTCAACCCGTTATTCCAAGCCAAAAGCGCAACACAACAAAGTCCCGCCATAAGTAGCGCAACAAGCAAAATTGCATAAATTTTCGTCCAAATACGTCTGTTCATAACAAACCCTTTTCTATTGCATAGCCCTCTAAATTATCCCTATCGCTCACAATCAGTTTTTCGATACCGAGCCTCGCCATAAGCGTTGCCAGCGCAACCGCGCCGCCCGTGATGACGTCGGCTCTACCTTTGGGCATGCAAGGCAATTTGGCAATCTCTTCTACGGGCAGAGCGCAAAGCTTGTCTACAAGCATTTGCATAGCCGAACGCGTGAGCTGTGTGCCCGTGATTTGTTCACCGTCGTATTCCCGTAAGCCGAGCGCAAGCGCCGCGAGCGTCGTTGCCGTGCCGCCGATTGCACATACGGTTTGCAAGTCGGGGATTTCGCCGTAGCCTTTCGCCGCGCGTTCGGTCGCCAAAGTAAGTTTGGCTTTATCTCTGCCGCACTCGTCCTTTAAGCGCACCACGCCGAGCGGAACGCTCTTTTTGTAGGCGATAGTTCCGTTTCTTCTAATACAAATTTCACAGCTTGCCCCGCCCATATCGAGCACCGCACCGTCGGCAGTTCCAAGCGCACCGAACAACCCGAGCTCCGCCTCTTTTTCGCCCGATACGATTTCCGTTTCAAGAGCGCAAAGTTCGCGCACGCGAGCAACGAACGCCGTGCCGTTTTGCGCGGTGCGAACGGCGGCGGTTGCAAACGGAAACACCTGTTCTGCGCCCTCCGCTTTTGCTTGCTCGGCAAACGCGCAGACAGCGGCGGCGGTACGTTCTATCGCCTCGTCTTTAAGATACGGAGAATGGGCAAGCCCCTCGCCGAGTCGCGTGGTATGCAAGCGTTTATATAAAACTTTTCCGTTCGCCACAAGCATTAGGCGAACGGAATTGGAGCCGATATCTATCACGGCGAATTTGTTCATTTATTTTCTCCTTAATCGGGACGGACGAACCCGTTTTGGAAGGCAAGCCATTCCTTGCCCATAACCGATTCGTAATATTCCGCGTCTTTCGTGCCTGCCGCAATCGTTTCTTCGAGCTTTGCGTTCTCCTGTTCGATTTGGTCAATACGGCTGTTCAATACGCCGATTTTTATCCATTGATATACCAAAACACCGAGCAAAAGCACGAGAAGCAACGTCGTTGCAACGACGCACGCTACGATAATTTTTCTCAATTTTTCTTGTGTCATAAAAGGTTATCCCCTCTTTTTGAAAGAGTTTTTTCTCGATTTTTTGCTTTTTTTATCAATTTTGTGATACCATTATAGCACATCTTTTCAAAAAAAGCAACTATTTCGTGCAAAGTTTTGAAATATAATATTCCACCCAAGCCGTAGCCTATCCACATATATACCCGAAAATCGGGAAAACGAAACGCAAACGCCGCCGCCACACAAAAACAAGCAAAGCACACGAAAAACAAAACGTCGGAAAGTCCGCAAAGGAATTTATTTTTACCTCTTGCCTCGCCGAGTAGTTTTTTAACGAGCGCAAACGCTTCGTAGAGCGCACCGCCGACAAAACCCACGCCGATACACAGCGCAAACACAGCGAATTGATGCCGAGTGTCCATTTATTTGAAAAGCCTTGCCGCAAACGACTTACCGCCGTAGGATACGCCGCCGATTGTACCCTCTGCCGTGAACGTACCGTTCGTTTTGGAGAACCCGACGATTTTTAGTCCGCTCCCCGCGACGTGCATTCTGCCGCCGCCTATGAGCGTGAGCACGATTTTGATTTCCGAAAACGCCGAAACGCTTTCCACGCCACAAACGGTGATTGTCTTTCTTTGTTCAATTACTACGGAATGATTTTTATTTTCTTGCATACCGTAGCTTATGCGCAAGCCGCGAGCGATATGCCTTTATTTTTCCGTTTTTTCGAATTTTTCCAAAAACGAGTGCTTTTGTCCGTCCGTTTTGTACTCGGCAAGTGTGTCGAGCTGGACGTTGTGTATGCTTTGGAAAATATTATTCTCCACGTTCGGATTGTCTTTTTTCAGCTCGGCAATCAGTTCTTTGACTTTTTTACGTGCCGAAAACGGAGCGTCGTCGCCACCCGTGAGGTTTTGTGTAAATTTACACGCACAAGCGATAAACTCCAAGCCGTTTTGTTCTTTCCAGCGCAGAATATCCCTCTCCAACACGCAATAGAGCGGACGAATGAGTTCCATGCCCGCAAAATTCGTGCTTTCAATACGCGGCAACATACCTTGCAACTGTCCGCCGTAGAGCATGCCCATTACCGTCGTTTCAATCACATCGCTTTTGTGATGCCCGAGCGCGATTTTGTTACAACCGAGTTCTCTTGCCTTTGCGTAGAGATGACCGCGCCGCATTCTTGCGCATAAATAACAAGGATTGTCCCCTGCCGCCGCCTCGCTCGTCGCGAAAATATTACTTTCAAAAACGGTAATCGGGACTTGTAAAAGTTCGGCATTCTCCTCGATTTTTTTGCGGTTGATTTCGTTATAACCCGGATTCATTACCAAAAACACAAGCTCAAACGGCGTTTCGCTATGCCGTTGCAATTCCTGCATAAGCTTGGCGAGCAGCATACTGTCCTTCCCGCCCGATATGCAGACGGCAATTTTGTCCCCCTTTTCAATCAAGCGGTATTTTTTTACCGCCAAAACAAAAGGCGACCAAATCGTCTTGCGATACGTCGTGATTAACGAGCGTTCGATTTGTTGACAGCGTTCTAACTCTTTCGACATATTTCTCCACCTGTTGCAAACATTATATCACATATTTTTCCAAATAGCAAGCGTTTTTACATCACTTGCGAACATTTGTTTGCGAATAATTACACGGCTGCAAATTTCGTTTACAGCCGTGTTTTTTATATGAACCCCCAGCCGCCTCGCGTGAAAACGCGAGGCGGCTGATTTTTCTATACGGACTTTACGTATCGCTTTCCTTTTCTGCTTTTTTATTGTCCTGTAAATCCCCAAAGCCCGACATAATCGCGGCGACAAGGCTTATGCTTGCGCCCAAAATCAAGTTCACGCTCCAAGTATCCATTCCGCAAAGCACCGAAACTACCCCCGCGACAACCGCCGAGAAGGGCATCAGCACTGCCACCACCGACGCATTGATGCGTTTCATTACGTTCGTTCGGATTATCCAACACAGCGTATTCGAAATCAAAGCAAGTGCGACAATCACAAGCAACAGCCTCAAATCCCACGAGAATTTTATCGCCTCAATCGGCGCGCCGTTTACCGTGATTACATTGAGCGCGATTGCCGTCGCAAAGGAAATGACGGTATGTATCCACGTTTGTATCAGCACGTAGAGCGGGGCAAACAGTTTTTTCCCAAACGCGCCCGTCGCCGCAATATTCACGCCGTAGCATAAGCCCGCAAGCGCGCACAAAAGCTCGCCTTTTCCCAGCGCAATATGGTTTCCCGTAAAGCTCATGCCGCTCAATATAAACGAACCGACAAGGCACAAAATACTCGCTGAAATCGTCAAAACACCCGATTTCTTTTTAATAAAAATGAACAGTAGCACGGGCACGACAACGCACGACAGGTTTTCTAAAAACGCGTATTGCGCGGGCGTGGTATACTGTAAACCGATTTTTTGCAAAAGCGACGCCACCGAATTGAAAATGCCCGTCGGTACGGCGATTTTGAAATACGTTTTATTCAGTTTCTTCAAATGCGGCAAACAAATAACGAGTAGCGACAAGCCCGACACAAACGAAGCGACCGCCGTACAAATCGTTGCCGTGTAGCTGTTATATAAAGAGGCGTTGACAATCGGACTTGTACCCCAAATGAGTATGACGAATACTAGTGCCACGTACGCTGACCCGCGACCGTTTTTTCTGTCCGTTTTTTGTTTTTGCGTTTCTGTTTCCATTTTTTGTAAGCTCCTTTGCAATAAGTATATCACAACGCTTGACTTTTGTGAAACGGAGATTTATAATAAGGATGTGAAAACATTTCACAATGCGAGGAGGTACTATGGATACTTTGAAAATTCACGCCTTTTTATCGGCAGTCAAGCACAAGAGTTTATCCAAAGCGGCAGAAGAAATTGATTATACCCCCTCCGCGCTTTCGCATATGGCAGACGCGCTTGAAAATGAGCTTGGCGTTCAACTTCTTAAACGTACGCCGCTTGGCGTGGAGCTGACGAGTGCGGGGAAAATATTATACGATAAATTCGTTGCTGTCGTAGACGCCGAAAAAGCGTTGTTACATTCCGCCGCCGAGCTTACGAAATCGCAAGATACGGAACTGAAAATCGGGACGTATTGGAGCATTGCGCAACAGCTGTTGCCTGAAATCATCAAGGATTTTAAGAAAGAATATCCGCAAATTAAATTTTCCGTGCACGTGGGAAACGATTTGCGAGGTTGGCTACAAGAGGGCATTGCCGACGTTATTTTTACCGACAAAGGCGGCGAAAACGAATGCGAATGGGTAGAGATTATGCCCGACCCGTTCGTCGCGGTCGTACCATCCCGCTTGTTCACGGGACGAAAATCGATAAAACGAGAAGAGTTATACGATTATCCGTATATTCAAGCGCGCGATTCCTTTTTATCGGGGTATTTTGAAGAAACGAGGTTTCAAGAAATCATTCCCGTCAACGCCGTCGATAACGCCTCCGTTATTTCTATGGTTCAAGAGGGCATGGGCGTATCCGTTTTACCGTCGTTGATTTTTCGACAGACTTACAAGGGCGTGCGCGCTGTGCCGCTTAAACCTGAAATTTCCAGAACACTTGGATTTTCCTATAAAAAAAGCCGTTTCCCCTCGCAGAACCTGATGAAATTTATTGCGTATTTGAAAGCACAAATGCGTTTGAATTCTTTTTGAAAATCACACATAATTTTAATATAATTTTATATAACCGAGAAAGTTTTCAATTTCTATGGATATACTATACTTGGAGGTACACCTATGAAAAAAATAACAACGGATGGAAACGGCGCGGCAAGCTACGTTTCCTATGCTTTTTCCGAGCTTGCTATTATCTACCCTATCACCCCCAGCTCGCCTATGGCGGAACAGGTCGACGAATGGTCGAATGCACAAAAGTGCAATTTATTCGGCAACGTGCCCGAAGTCGTGCAAATGCAATCGGAAAGCGGCGTTGCCGGCGCTATGCACGGCGCGCTTACCTGCGGGGCACTTGCCACGACGTATACGTGTAGCCAAGGTCTGCTTTTAATGCTGCCCGATATGTTCAAAATTGCGGGCGAGCTGTTACCTACCGTATTCCACGTGAGCGCGCGGGCGCTTGCCGCGCATGCACTCAGCATTTTCGGGGACCATCAAGACGTGATGTCGGCGCGACAAACGGGGTTTGCCATGCTCGCCGCCGCGTCCGTGCAAGAGGCGCATGACCTTGCGCTCGTTGCACACCTTGCCACTTTGCAAACGAGCGTTCCGTTTTTGCATTTTTTCGACGGGTTTCGCACCTCGCATGAGCTGAATAAAATCGAGGTCCTCGACTACGAGGAAATGAAAGCCCTGCTCGACCCTGCACTCGTCCAAAAATTTAAGGCGCGGGCACTCTCGCCCGAACGCCCCGTCGCACGCGGTACGACGCAAAACCCCGATATATATTTCCAAAACAGAGAGGCGGCTAACAACCACTATCGCGCCGTACCCGCCGTCGTGCAAGACACAATGGATAAAGTCGCTCAACTCACGGGACGGGCATACCATGTATTTGATTACTTCGGTTCGCCGCAAGCCGAACACGTCGTCGTGGTCATGGGTAGCGGCGCGGCGGTTATGGAAGAAACGGTCGAAGAGCTTGTCCGTTTAGGAGAAAAAGTCGGCGTGGTAAAAGTACGGCTCTACCGTCCTTTCGACGGCGCGGCGTTCGTTGCCGCGCTACCGCAGACCTGCAAAAAAATCGCCGTGCTTGACCGCACGAAAGAGGCAGGTGCGCTCGGCGAACCGCTGTATCTTGACGTATGCGCGGCGTTGCAAGAACAAGGTGCGACGAATGTTCGTATCGTAGGCGGAAGATACGGTTTAGGCTCAAAAGAGTTCACACCCGAAATGTGTCTTGCGGTATTCAACAATCTTGCAAACGACGAGCCCAAAAACCATTTTACCGTCGGGATTTGCGACGATATTTCCCACACGTCTTTGGAAATCCCGAAAGATTTTCCCCTGCCGCAAACGCACGTTGCCTGTAAGTTCTACGGTTTAGGCTCGGACGGGACGGTGGGTGCGAACAAGAACTCCATTAAAATTATCGGCGACAAAACCAATCTGTTTGTACAGGGGTATTTTTGCTACGATTCGCGCAAAAGCGGCGGTGTTACCATTTCACATTTACGGTTCGGTAAAACGCCGATACGCTCGGCATATCAAATTTCGCGCGCCGATTTTATCGCTTGCCACAACCCCTCCTATCTCACACGCTATGATATGCTGTCCGATTTGAAAGAGGGCGGAACGGTTTTGCTCAATGACCCGCACACGACGGAAACGGAGCTCAACGCATACCTGCCTGCCCCGTTTAAGCGCGCTATTGCTCAAAAACGGGCGAGGTTTTTCGTCATAGACGCAACGAAAATCGCCAACGACGTAGGCTTGCGAGGAAGAACGAGCACGATTATGCAAGCCGCTTTCTTTTATCTAAATCCAAGCATTCTTCCCTATGCGCAAGCAATCGTATATATGAAAGAAGCTCTGCAAAAAACGTTTGCTAAAAAGGGCGACGACGTCATTGCAAGCAATTTCGACGCGCTTGATAGAACGCAAACGGCGTTGCGGAAAATCGATTATCCGCAAAACTGGGCGGAATCGGAAACAGGCGAGCCTATGCTCGCCCGCCCGAACGGGGAATATTTTCAAGAGTTTATTCTGCCCGTATTGTCTTTGAAAGGCGACGAATTACCCGTGTCGGCGTTCCGTCCCGACGGAGAAGTGCCGACTTCGACAACGCGACTTGAAAAGCACGGCGTACCCTATCTGCTACCGAAGTGGATAATGGAAAACTGTATTCAATGCAATCAATGTTCGTTCGTGTGTCCACACGCGTGCATACGTCCGTTTGTATTCGACGAGGCAACCGAATGTCCCGAAAGCTTTGTTACAAAGCCTGCCGTCGGTTTGAAAAACACAAAATTCCGCGTGCAGGTTTCGCCGCACGACTGTATGGGTTGCGGCGTGTGCGCGGAAACCTGTCCCGCAAAGGAAAAGGCGCTCGTAATGCGCCCCGCTGTTGAGCTGATGCCGAACGAGGGCAGAAACTGGGAATTTGCCGAACCGTCCAAACAAGCGGATACGAGCGTGTTTAAGAAGACGACTGTCAAAGGCAGTCAGTTTTCGAAACCGCTTTTCGAATTTTCCTACGCTTGTTCGGGTTGCGGCGAAACGCCTTATATCAAGGTGTTAACGCAGCTTTTCGGCGAAAAAATGTTGATTGCCAACGCAACGGGCTGTTCCTCTATCTACGGCGGCGCTGCCCCCACCTGTCCTTACACCAAAACCTCCGACGGAAAAGGCCCTGCATGGGCAAATTCGCTGTTTGAGGACAATGCCGAGTTCGGCTACGGCATGTGGCTCGCAAACGCCGTAAACGGGCAATCAGAGGGCAAATCCGTTTGGATTATCGGCGGCGACGGCTGGGCATACGATATAGGCTACGGTGGACTCGACCACGTGCTTGCAAGCGGTGCGAACGTGAATATTTTGGTACTCGATTCGGAGGTGTATTCGAATACGGGCGGGCAAGCCTCGAAAGCGACACCACTTGGCGCCATCGCGCGTTTTGCCGCCGCAGGAAAGGAAAAAACAAAGAAAAACCTTGCGCTTATGGCAATGAGCTACGGCGACGTGTACGTCGCGCAGGTTTCAATGGGTGCAAACAAGCAACAACTGTTAAATGCGTTGACGGAGGCGGAAAGTTATCAAGGCACGTCGCTGATTATTGCGTATTCTTCTTGCATTGCACACGGCGCGAATATGAGCAAGAGCATGGAAGAACAGCGTCGGGCTGTGGAAAGCGGCTATTGGCAGTTATTCCGTTTCGACCCGACAAAAGAAAAGCGGTTGACAATCGACAGCAAAGAGCCGACAATCCCCTTTGCGGAGTTCTTGTCGGGACAGAACCGTTTCGCTGCATTGACGAAACAAAATCCCGAAAAAGCAGCGGTATTATTTGCGCGTGCAGAACAAGCGGCACGTGAAAACCGTGAATTTTTCCGTAAGCTTTCAGAAATCTTATAATTTTTGAAAAAACTTTATAAAAGCCCCTTAAAAACGCTTGCCAGAATTGAAAAAGTTTGATAAAATAAGCAGGTAAAAACAAACGGTTTGCGTTTTATTTTGGGGCGTCGCCAAGCGGTAAGGCAACGGACTCTGACTCCGTCATTCGGGTGTTCGAATCACTTCGCCCCAGCCAAAACGGGCATTTTTAGCGGTTTTTAGCTAAAAAATGCCCGTTTTTGTTACCCCAAAAATGCCGTTTTTCCTTTTTATTTGCAAAAAGTGGGGCGTACGTGGGGCGTAAATTTTATACTAAAATATAGGAAAATAAAGACATTTCCGCGACTTGGTGCGCCTCGTTTTGTTCTAAATGCGTGTATACATTCGACGTTATAGAGCCGTCCGCCGCGTGCCCCACCCAAAGCGAAACAAGCTCCCTTTTAATGCCGCATTCCTGCGCCCGTGTTATGAACGTATGC
>JAFTKT010000051.1 GCA_017453145.1 Clostridia bacterium | reverse complement strand
CTGATTGCGGAAATGAAAAACTACGGTTTGGAGATAAAAGCGTGATGAAAACGAGAATTATTCTTTGCGGCGCATGCGGTAAAATGGGCGGCAACGTCCTGTCCTTGCTTGACGGCGACGAGAGCGCAGAAGTCGTTTGCGGCGTCGATTTATACCCCAAAGAAATCGGCGTGCCCGTCTATAAAAGCTTTGCGCAAATCAAGGAACAAGCGGACGTAATCGTGGATTTTTCCTCCGCAGAGGGACTTTTGGAGCGGCTTGACTACGCCAAAACGCACGGGCTCGGGATTGTGCTTGCCTCGACGGGCTTTTCCCCTGCCGACCTTGCTATGATAGACGACTACGCTACCACGACGGCGATTTTCAAAACGGCGAATTTGTCTTTGGGTGTAAATTTAATGCAAGCCCTTTGCAAGGCGGCGGCACAGGTTTTGGGCGATAATTTCGACGTGGAGATTATCGAAAAGCACCATAACTTGAAAAAAGACGCGCCCAGCGGCACGGCTTTGATGCTCGCGGACAGCGTCAACGAAGTGTTTAACGGCGAGAAAAAATACGTAGACGGGCGTAGCGGAATTGTCGGTGCGCGCGATAAAAAAGAAATCGGCATGCACGCCGTGCGCGGCGGCACAATCGTCGGCGAACACGAGGTGATGTTTGCAGGCGAAGATGAGATTATCACCATTTCGCACAGCGCGCGTTCTAAACGCGTTTTCGCCGTCGGCGCAATCCGCGCGGCAAAGTTCTTGAAAGGAAAGCCTGCGGGCAGGTACGAGATGAAAGACCTTTTAGACTGATAGGCTATTAAAATTATCCCCGATTTGGAAAACTTTCCAAATCGGGGATTTTGTTTATACACTTGCAATCGCTTTTTGTAACCGTGCGAGCGTTCTTTCTTTGCCGAGTATTTGCATAATCGTCCAAAGGTCGGGCGTGTTCGCAAGCCCCGTCGTGGCAATTCGGAGCATTTCCGCCACGTCGGACACACTTCCTGCAAATGCCGCAGGGTCGGCTTTATACGCTTTCATATCCGTTGCAAAACCGTATTCCCCTGCCACCGTTTTGACTTTTTCAAACCAAGCCGAGTTGTCATCCTTTTCGTCGTAGATTTCCGCAAAACGCGCGAGGATATTTTTCACCGTCGTTTTGTCAAAGCGGTATTCGTAAGTAGGCGCAAAGCTGTCGTCGAAGAAATAGTACACCGTTTCCGTCGCTTGTTTGGCACAGACGAAATCCTTTCTGCGTTTCTTGCCGCCCACACCCATACAAAGCGCGAGGACTTTTAACATATATTCTTTATCCGCAAAATACGCTTTCTGCTTATCCGAGCCAAACTCGTCCGCCCAAGCTTTCATGAAATCGTACATTTCCGTTTCCGAAAGGGTGGCGAGCATGGTTTTGGATACGTCGTTGAGTTTCAAAATGTCGAACAGCGCGCCGCTCTTGCCCATTTTGCCGATAGTATACTTGAATTCGTCCAACGGCTTGTCGGGGAATTTCAAAAGCCATTCTTCAAAGTTGGAGTTGAGGAGCGTCATCATATACGTCCGCACCGCCGTCTTGTGATAGCCCTGCTCGCGATAGAACGTGAGCGACGCTTCGGGGTCTTTACGCTTGGAAAGTTTTCTGCGCGTTTCGCCGTCTTGTTTTTGAATGGAACAGTTATGTGCGTATTTGGGCAAACGGAAACCGAGCGCCTTGAACAGCTCGATATGAATAGGCAAAGACGAAAGCCATTCCTCGCCTCGAAGCACGAGCGTTGTACGCATAAAATGGTCGTCGATTGCGTGCGCGAAATGGTAGGTCGGAATTCCGTCCGATTTCAAAATTACCACGTCTTGATTGTTTTCGGTTACCGTGATTTCCCCTTTTATCTCGTCGCGGAAAGTGTGTTTGATTTCCACGTTGCCTTGCGATTTTAAGCGGATAACGTAGGGTTTGCCCGCTTTCAAATTCGCGTAAATTTCTTCTTCCGAGAGGTTGCGGCATTTCGCAAACTCGCCGTAATAACCGGGCAAAAGCTTGTTTTCCGTCTGCTTGGTTCTGATTTCCTCGATTTCCTCTTCCGTGCAAAAACAGGGATATGCCATGCCCTTTTTAATCAGCTCTTTGGCGTAAGCATGATAAATTTCCGAACGCTGACGCTGGTAATACGGACCGTAATCACCGCAAAGGTCCGCGCCCTCGTCGAATTTTACGCCGAAATATTTGAGGGATTCGTGAATGACTTCCACCGCGCCCTCGACCTTGCGCTTTTCGTCCGTATCTTCAATGCGGAGATAGAACACGCCGCCGCTTTGGTGCGCCACGCGCTCGTTTGCCAAAGCGACGTATAAATTGCCCAAGTGCATAAAGCCCGTAGGGCTGGGAGCAAGGCGGGTTACCTGCGCGCCTTTGGGCAGGTCGCGTTCGGGGTATTGTTGCTCGTAGTATTCGAGCGGTTTCACGTTTTCGTCGGGAATAAGTGCCTCTGCAAGTTTGTTCAAATCCATGTTCGTCATACTTCCTTTTTATATATTGATAAAATCTAAATTTTCTTTTGAAATTTCATACAGTCCGTTTTCAATCCCGTGCGCCATTTCGACGATTTGCGCGTTCAGCGGCGTGGGGGTTTGCGTTTTTTCGCCCATTTTACAAACAAGACCGTTGATATAATCGATTTCGCATTTCCTGCCCTTTTGTATATCCGCGAGCATGCCCGAGCGTAAATTCTTGTGCCGTTTCATGGCAATCGGCAACGCAAACAGGGCAAACCTCGTGCCGAAAAAGCTCCTGTTTCCAAGCATTTTCTGCAAATCATGCCCCTGTGTTTTTGTAAGCTCCACGCCAAGCGCGTTTGCCACGTCCATACATTCCCGCAACAGAGCGAGCGCGATTTTTTTCGATTTACGCTTTTTTGCAATCTCGCCGAACGTTTGACCCGTTATAACGGACAAGCCCGAAAACGCCGCGTTGATAGCAAGCTTACTCCACCGCGCGCCTGCTAAATTATCCGTCGCAAGCGCAAAGCCCTCGTTTTCCACCGCCTTGCCTGCATAGCTTAAAATTTCACGGAGCAGTTCCGTTTTTTCGCCGTCGTTTTTATAGCCTCCCACCTGCATAGTCATTGCCTGCATTTGCGACGTGAGCGCAACTTTCCCCTCGCCGATAAAGCTCGCGCCATAGGACGCCACACAGCCATACGTCTTTTCCGCGCCGATTTTTTCTAACACGCTCTCTTCGGGAAGTCCGTTTTGCGTGGTACAAATCACGCCGTTCTCCGAAAGTCTGGATTGTAAAAATTCTAAAATCTCCGCGTTTTGGCGTTGCTTGGTCATTAGGAAAATTACGTCGTATTTTTCCGTCATCTCGCTCGGCTTGAGCGCGTGAACGGGCACGGTAATCTCCGTTTTATCCGCAACGCAAACAAGCGTTGCGCCTTTGTTTTTCAAACCCTCGACGTGCTCGCAGTTTCGCGTTATCAAATCAACCGATAAGCCGCCTTTGGTGAGCAGTGCGCCGAGCACCGTACCCATTGCGCCAGCACCGTAAACGGCGATTCTTGCGGATTTTGCGTTCATTTGTTAAGTGCCTCCCGCACCGCCTTGACGCATTCTTCTAGCGTTTTGCCGTCAATCGAGACCGTCAAATCGGCGTATTTTTCATATAACGGTAAGCGTTCCTCGTACATGTCCCGCAAAGAAAAGCCGTCTTTGAGCACAACGCCGCGCGCCGCGATGTCGCCGAGCCTGCGCCGCATTTCCTCAAAGCTCATTTGCAAATATACGACCGTTGCGTTGTTTTTGAGCTTGCTCATACCGCTTTCACGGTAAATCGCGCTACCGCCCGTCGCAATCACGCACCTGTCCGCCGCAAGCTCTGCGTTCACTTTCGCCTCGAAATCCAAATACCCGTCGTTGCCGAGCTCGGCGATTAAATCACGTAAATTCTTGCCCGCGCGCGCAACAATCACGCTATCGCTGTCGATATAGCCATAGCCGATTACGGCGGAAAGTTCCGTGCCTATCGTCGTTTTGCCTGACGTGGGCATACCTATCAATACGATATTACTCATAAAAGCCTCTTTTAGTCGTGTCGTTCGTCGCTATCGAACGTTTCACAGAACCGCGCGGAAAAGGACGGCGGTTCGTTGCCCGCAAGTAAATGCCCCGTATCCCCGAACCCGCAACAACGCAGTACCGCTCGCCCCTCGCGGCGTTCTTCGGTGTAGAGCGTGGTTACCGACGTAGTGAGCGCAACGAATTGATGCCAAAGCACAATCGGGGAAATATTGCAAAGCCTTGACAAAAGCACCGCCTCTAATCCGAAATGACAGAACAGCGCCACCGTGTCGCGGTTGCCCTTTTCCACGCGGTAACCGTTGCCCTCGCGCACGTAGCCGTGCTTTGCGAGCAACCCGTCCAGCTCGGCAACAACGCTTTGATAATGCGTATCCAAACCCGACGCGCGGTAAAAATCCTGCTCATGCCAAGCCTTGTAATCGTACATGGTTGCATTGTTCAGCCATTCTTCGGGGAGCATATCCCAAGCAATACCCCGTTCCCTGCCCGACGGCAAGACGAGCTTGTGCGCAAATTCTTTCAGCCAGTCGCAGACGATAACGTCTTGTTCTCTGCCCATTGCCCGTGCAACCGTGTCGCACGTTTCTTTGGCTCTGCCAAGCGGCGAGGAATAAAAATAATCAATTTTTTCTTTTTGTAAACGCGCCGCCAACAGGTTCGCCTCACGCTTGCCTTTTTCCGTCAGACAATCGTTTACGTAGTCGGGGTCGCCGTGCCGTATAATCAATATTCTCATATTATTTCTCTATAATTTTATTATTTCTATTAAGCGTTGCAGTTTCAAGCAAGACAAGGCGCACGAGGCTTTCCGAAAGGAGATTTACACAAAGTAAACGAGTGAGGAAAACGCAGTGCAACGCAGTATTGCAAAGAAAATCCAACGCTTAACGCTCTTCTTCCATAAAGGGGATTAAAATAGAGTTTTGCACGTATAAATATTCGTCCTTGATTTTCAGGCGTTCGCCCTCGAGCTCTAAATATTGCACCGTCTTTTTCAAAGCATTCGGGAAATCGTCGCCGATGGACGAGCCGAACTGCGTTTTATATTCGGACATGGAAAGCCCTTCCCGCGTGCGGAGGGCAAGCATCACGAACTCAAATTTCGCGTCCTCCTCGCTCACTTGCTCGCTCGTTACGGCAGGATAGAACCCTGAAATTACGCATTTCATATACTCGTCTAAATCGAACGTGTTGGTAAAGCGTTTCCCGCGCATAAACGAGCTTGCCGAAACGCCGAACCCGATATATTCGCCCCGTTTCCAATAGTTGAGGTTGTGCCTGCTTTCATAGCCCTTTTTCGCGAAGTTGGAAATCTCGTAGCGTTCAAAACCTTTTTCCGAGAGTAGCGCTCTGCCGAAATCGTAAAGCTCTGCCACCTCGTCGGAATCGGGCAACTCGCCGTTAAGATAATCCGTATAAATAGGCGTGCCGTCCTCGACCGTGAGGGCGTACATGGATATATGCTTTGAGCCGCAAGCCGCCGCAAGCTCGATTGTTTTTTGCACGTCCTCTTTCGTTTGGTTTTTAAGTCCCAGCATCACGTCGGTGCTGAAATTTTGACCGTTCAAAAGCTTGGTTGCGAACACGTAGTCCCGCGCGTTGTGTATACGCCCCAAGTCCGCGAGCTGTTCGTCAATCGCCGTTTGCAAGCCGATAGAAAAACGGTTAATCCCTGCCTGCAAATACGTTTTTACCTTGCTCTCGCCTATCGTGCCGGGATTAAGCTCTAACGTGATTTCCGCGTCTTTTGTCAGCTTGAAACATTCTCGGATACGGTTCATTGCGCCCAAAATGAGCTTGGGCGGGATATACGAGGGGGTGCCGCCGCCGAAATAGACGGTGTCGAACGTGTAGTCTTTGAGTTCTTCGCCGCGCATTTTCATTTCCTTGTACACGCAAGCCATATACGCCTCCGCGTAGTCTATCTTGTCGGGAAAGGAAGTGAAATCGCAATAGGAGCATTTATGCCTACAAAAAGGCACGTGGATATAAATTCCTGCCATAACCGTTAATCCTTATTCGTTTTGAGTATTTCCATAAACACTTCGCTCGGAACGTCTACCGAACCGACCTTGCGCATACGTTTTTTACCCTCTTTCTGTTTTTCCAAAAGTTTTCTCTTTCTCGTAATGTCGCCGCCGTAGCACTTGGCAAGCACGTCTTTTCTGACGGCTTTGACCGTTTCGCGGGCAATTACCTTGCCGCCCACCGCCGCTTGTACGGGGATTTCGAAAAGCTGACGGGGAATGGCGTCTTTGAGGTTTTCGCAAAGCGTTCTGCCCCGCTCATAGGCTCTGCCCTCGAACACAATCGTCGAAAGCGCGTCGCAAATCTCGCCGTTGAGCAGAATGTCCAGCCGCACGAGTTTGGAGCGTTGATAGCCTGCAAGTTCGTAGTCAAAGCTTGCGTAGCCTTTCGTGCGGGATTTGAGCCCGTCGAAGAAATCGTAGACGATTTCGTTGAGCGGGAGCGTATATTCGAGCTTTACCCGACGCTCGTCCAAATACGTCATATTCTTGAACACGCCGCGTTTTTCTTTGCACAAGTCCATGACCGAGCCCATATAATCGGGCGGTGTGTAGACCTCTGCTTTGACAATCGGCTCTTCCATATATTCAATATCCGACGCTTCGGGCAAGTGCGAGGGATTGTCCACGTAGAACTCCTCGCCGTTGGTTTTATGCACGAGATAGCTCACGCTCGGTGCGGTCGTGATGATGTCTAAATTAAACTCCCGTTCAATGCGCTCCTGTATGATTTCCATATGCAAAAGCCCCAAGAACCCGCAACGGAAGCCGAACCCGAGCGCAACGGAATTATCCGGCTCGAAAATGAGCGACGCGTCGTTGAGCTGTAATTTCAAAATCGCCTCTTTCAAATCGTTGAATTTGCTACCGTCCAAAGGATAGATACCGCAGAACACAACGGGTTGTACCTGTTTATAACCGGGCAACGGCTCGCTTGCGGGATTTGTCGCGCTCGTTACCGTGTCGCCCACCGCGACGTCTTGAATGGATTTAATCGACGCGGCGATATACCCGACTTCGCCTGCTTTCAAACGTTCTTTGGGCAAAGGCGAGGGCGCGAACGCACCCACTTCCGTAACGTCGTAGACCGTGCTCGATAAAAACGTTTTGATTTTGTCGCCGACTTTGACTTGTCCGTCTTTGATGCGAACGAACAGAATAACGCCTTTATAATTATCGTAGTAACTATCGAAAATGAGCGCTTTCAAGGGCGCGTCCTCATCGCCGCTCGGCGCGGGGAAATATTGTGTTACCGCCTCCAATAAATCCTCGATATTCGTGCCCTCTTTCGCCGATACGCAAGGAATATCCGACGCGTCTAACCCGATTACGTCCTCTATCTCCTTTTTTACCTCGTCAATGCGCGCGCTCGGCAAATCGATTTTGTTAATCACAGGTAAAATTTCCAGATTGTTTTCAATGGCAAGATACACGTTCGCAAGCGTTTGCGCCTCCACGCCTTGCGTGGCGTCCACAACCAAAATCGCGCCCTCGCAAGCGGCGAGAGAACGGCTGACTTCGTAGGTGAAGTCGACGTGGCCGGGCGTATCGATTAAATTCAGCTCATATTCCTGCCCATTCTTTGCCGTGTAATACATGCGCACGGGCGTGAGTTTGATGGTAATACCGCGTTCGCGCTCAATGTCCATGCTATCTAACAGCTGTTCTTCCATATCGCGGCTAGAAACCTGACCCGTGCGTTCCATAAGCCTGTCCGCAAGGGTGCTTTTGCCGTGGTCGATATGCGCGATAATACAAAAATTTCTTAATAACTGACTAGGTTTTTTCATACTACGTCCTTATTCCAATCCCCTCATTGAAACTGTTCTATAAAATTATGCAAGGCATACGAAACGGGTGCGCTTTTCGAAAGCAACATGCCCACCGAACGAACAGGCAACGCGGAATCAGTTACCAGCTCGAACAACGAACCGTCGGCGAAATTCTTTTGCGCGTATTCACGGGGGATAACCCCCACGCCCATGCCTTGCGCGACAAGCCGTTTCATAAGCTCCCAACTCCCCACCTCAATCGACGGTTCTATCTCTACGCCGAGCGAGGAAAGGAAATTGTCAAGCGAACGGCGAGCGACGGTGTTTTGCTCCATTAAAATAAGAGGCAATTCTTTGAGCGAAGAAAGCGGCGTTACTTTTTGGGAAAGCGTTTTATATTTCTCGCCTACGACGAACGTATCGTGCAGACGCATGCAGTTGCCGTATAATTTAAGCTCGGGGTCGGGAGAAATGGGTAGATTGACGAACGCGACGTCGCATTTGTCCGCTTTGAGTTTTTCGACGGTATCGGGCGTGAAATCTGCCGTAAGCTCGAACTTGACGGCGGGAAAACGCTCGTGGAATGCCACGATTTTATCGGCGAGGAAGTATTCGAAAATGGTATCGCTCGCCCCGATACGAATAATGCCCGTCGCGGAATTTTTCATTTCCTCAATGCGGTTTTGCGCCTCGCTCAAAAGTGCCAACGCCCGTTCGACCTCATTGAAAATAATTTTACCGCCCTGCGCCGACAAGACCATTCCTCTATGCGTACGCGTGAATAGGGAAATGCCGAGCTGTGTTTCAAGCTGTTTAATGGAACGGGAAACGGCGGGCTGGGAAATATACAATTCCTCCGCCGCTTTCGTCAAGCTACCGCTTTTTGCTACCGTGTAAAACACTCTGTACAAGTCTAAATTTACCATAATCTCATACCTACCCTTATCTTTTGCATTATTTCCCTACGCAGAATTTCTCGAAAATTTCACCGATAATTGTTTCCGTCGCCGTTTCGCCCGTAATCTCGCCCAAAACATCCCAAGCGTCCTTGACGCCGAGCGCAACGATTTCCAAAGGCTCTGTTCCACACGCCGCAATCGCAGCGTGCAACGCCGTTTGCGCTCGACCCAGCGCATGGAAATGCCGCTCCTCAATCAAAAACGCCTCGTGTTCGCTTTCCACCGCGCCGTAGGCTTTTTCGTATAACAGCTCTTTCAAGCGGTTAATCCCCTCGCCCGTTACGGCGGAAACGAGCGCGTCTGCGTCCGTGTCCGTTTCGTCTTGTAATAAATCGGATTTATTGATAATCTTAATCAACGGTTTACCAGAAAGCATTTCCAAAACGCGCGCGTCCTCGTCGCAAAGCCCTTGCGTTAAATCGGCGACGAACACCGCGACGTCTGCTGCGCGGATGATATTCTCCGCACGCGCTATCCCGATACTTTCAATTTTATCGCCGCTTTCCCGAACGCCTGCCGTGTCGTATAAATTGAATTTTCTGCCCTTGATTTCGAGCGTACCCTCGACCGCGTCGCGCGTCGTGCCCGCTATATCCGACACAATCGCTTTTTCATAGCCGAGCAGGGTGTTAAGGAGGGAGCTTTTGCCTGTGTTGGGCTTGCCGCAAAGCGCAACCGCCACCCCCGTTTTAATTTTCTTTTCCGTGTGATAACGCGAGGAAAGCGTTTCCAAATCCGCAAGCACCGACTGCAAGGCGGTCTTGATTTGCGCCGTTTCGCTATCCAAATCCTCTTCGTATTCGTCGGGGTAATCAATCGTAACGTCGATTTTGGCAAGCGTAAGCGTCAACGCGTTTTGAAAGGCGCAGACCTTGTCCGTCAACGCTTTGGTATACAAATGATACCCCGCGCGCACCTCCGCGTCTGATTCCGCGTTAATCATGTCGGCAATCCCCTCCGCCGCCGCAAGCGAGAGTTTGCCGTTCAAAAAGGCGCGTTTGGTAAACTCCCCCTTTCCTGCGCTACGCGCGCCGAGCGAAAAGGTTTTTTTCAAAATTCCGCGCGCGATATTTTCGCCGCCATGACAATGGAATTCAATTATATCCTCGCCCGTGTAACTTTTCGGGGCTTGGAAATACACGCAAAGCCCAAAATCGGTGAAATTGCCGCCGTCGATTTGCCCCGCGTACATTTTATACGGTTCAAAATCCTTGACCTCTATTTTCCCGACAGGCTTAAACATTTTCTCGGCAAGAGCAAGCGGGTTCTTACCGCTCACGCGCACAATCGCCACCCCGCCTTTGCCCGCAGGCGTCGCAATCGCCGCTATATTGTCTTCCATTCCTTTCAAGCCGTTCACCCCGTTTTTTCTCCTCGTTATAACCTATGCTTATATTATAACACAATTTTCCCTCTATTGTAAACCGTTTCCAAAGCCTTTCCCGCAAAAAAAGACGGAAAATATAAGTTTTCCTTATTTTCCGTCCTCGTTTTATTGGTATTTTTCGAACGACCGCCAATCAAGCGAAAAAATCGTCGGAATTGCTATCCTCGCCCGCAGGCGTTTGTCCGTTCGCCTGTCCGCCCGTTTGCGACGTCGTGCCCTGTTGCGCGCCGCCAAATTCTGCGAACGGGTCTTCGGGCGGAGCTTGCCGTTGCGGCTCGCCGTAGCCCTGTCCATAGGGCGTATTGTAAGGGTTTGCATACGGATTACCATAGGGATTTCCGTATCCGTTTTGATACTGTTGTCTGCGCCGCATATACGCCTCGTGTCGCGCGCGCATATACGCCTCGTAGTCTATCGCCTTACGGTTACGGAGCACGAATATGACGATAAAACGGGACAAAGGCACGAACAGTTCCAAAAAGCCGAGAGGCATGTAATTGTTCGGCGCGTATTTTTTATACAGACCGAGCGCCAACACGAGCATTAACAGCTCGTAGACAAGCTGAAAAATCGAGAGCAGATACGCGCTCACGTCGTAGAATTTAGACACCGTCAATGCAAAGCCTTGCAAATTCGTCCAATACGGCACGTTCCATTCGTCGTATTTAGGTGCGCCGCAAGTGGTATATAAATAAATCTCCGACGCCGCAATCAACGCGAACACGACGGTTACGACGATTTGCGCGAGCATCGCGTATAACCCCGCCCGTTTCACGCGTTGCCCGAAAATATGACATTCGCCCGCAAGTGCGCCCATATAATGGATATTCAAGAAAGGCACGAACGCTTTCCATTTGCCTTTCATCTGACGATTTTTCGCCATTGTGTATAAACCGAACCCTTGTAACACAAACAGTCCAAGCCAAACCACAGCGGCGAGCGCAAGCGAATAGTAAAATACGTTTGGAACGTATACGCTTGCCATTGAAAACATAACTTTCATTCCGTTGTATAAATTGAAAAATTCCATATCTCTTCTCCGTTTTAACCGTAGATAACTTCAAGTAACGTCAAGCCCTTTGCAGGCATGGTTTTCCCCAGCAGCTCCCGCGCGCCCGTTTCAAAGGCAAGTTTCAAACTTTCCTCCGTTTTCTTGCCGCTTGCAAGCTCTAACAGCTCGCCCACGAGCGTGCGCACCATATTATATAAAAAGCCGTTGCCCGTAACGTATATCCGAATATCCCTGCCGCCAAAGCTTTCACTTTCTTCTACGCGCACAGCATACACGGTGCGCACCGTCGTTTTGACGGACGAACCCGACGCACAAAACGCCTTGAAATCGTGCTCGCCCTCAAAAAGGCTCGCCGCGTTTTGTAGAGCCGAAAGCGGCGGCGCGGCGTCTATGCGCACGGCATAGCGTTCTTTGAGCGGCATTTCGCGTTTGGATACGTAGAGGGAATACGCATACGTTTTGCGCTTCGCGCTACGGTTACAATCAAACCCGTCGTCTGCCCCCCAGCCCTCGATGGCGCGCACGTCGGGAGGCAAATGCACGTTCAGGCAATCGGGCATTTTTTCAGGCGGAACGCTACAATCTTCCACGTCGAAATGGCAAACCTGTCCTGCGGCATGCACACCCGCGTCCGTTCTGCCGCTCGCCGTCGTTTTGACGTCTTGTTTCAAAGCGGTTTTGAGCGCGTTTTCAAGCGTTTCTTGGACGGACAGCGCGTTCTTTTGGCGTTGCCAACCCGCATATTGCGTACCGTCGTAGGCAATTTTCAATACGTAGCGCAAGGCGCGTTTCCTCCCTTTTTAGATAATAGCAGGCGTATAGATACGGAGCAAAATAATCCCCGCAAACAACGCCGCAAGCAACAGCGCGGCAATCAAATCCCGCCAACCGAACGTCAATTTCTTATATTTCGTGCGGATTTTACTGCCCGAATAACAGCGCGCGTCCATTGCGTCGCCCAGCTCGTCTGCACGACGGAACGCACTGATGAGCAAAGGGATTAGCACGGGAATTACCGCTTTCACGCGTTTTATCAAGCCGCCCGTTTCAAAGTCCGCGCCGCGCGCCTTTTGCGCGTTCATAATCCTTGCCGTTTCGTCCGTCAATATGGGAATAAACCGAAGTGCAATCGACATAATCAATGCAAGCTCGTGCACGGGGAAACGGATATATTTCAAGGGTTTCAGCAGGCTTTCAATGCCGTCGGTGAGCGCAACGGGCGTCGTCGTGAGCGTGAGCACCGCCGACGAGAGCACGAGCAGGAACAGCCGCACCGCTAAAAATACCGTGAAATACACCGCCTCTTCGGTAATCCTGATTATCCACCACGAAAAAATTACTTTTTCGCCCGAATGGAAGAAGAGGTTGAGCAGTGCTGTAAACACGAGCAAAAACACAATCGCTTTCACCGAACGGAGCAGGCTTGAAAATTTAACGCCTGAAAACGCCGCCACAAGCACAAACAACGCCGCGCACGCGGCAAGCGCGTAGAAATTCTGCGCCAAAAACACCGCGACGATGTAACCGATTAAAAACAATAATTTCAAACGCGGGTCGCATTTATGCACGAACGAGTTCGCGGGATAGTATTGTCCGAAAGAAACCTCACGCATGGTTTGCGCCTCCTTTCGGGGATAATCGCATACCTGCCCCACCCGTTTTTATTCTTTTTTCGAGCGCCGCAATCAAATTACGCGTTTTGAAATCCGTTTCTATTTCCACGCCCAACGCACGCAAAGCGTTCGTGAGTTTTGCCGCAAACGGCAAATCCAAACCCGCTTTTTCGATTTCCGTCTTTTCAAAAAGCTCTTTCGGCGAGCCAACCGCCAAAATTTTTCCCTCTGAAAAAATCGCGCCGCGCGTACAGTTTTCCGCAATCTCGTCCATATCGTGCGAAACGATTATCACCGTCTTGCACCAGTTTTCGTGGAGGGTATGCAAAAGCCGCATAATCTCTTCTTTGCCGAGCGGGTCAAGCCCCGCCGCCGGCTCGTCTAACACTAAAATTTCAGGCTTGGTTACAATCACGCCCGCAATCGCCACACGGCGTTTTTGTCCGCCCGAAAGCTCGAACGGGGAACGGTTTTTCACTTCGTCATAGCGCAAACCCACGATTTCTATCGCCTCTTTCACGGCTTGCTCGATTTCCGTTTCCGTTAACTCTTCGGTGAAGTTTTTCAAACCGAACGCCACGTCCTCAAACACCGTTTCGGCAAACAGCTGATATTCGGGGTATTGAAAGACCATACCCACCTTTTTGCGCAATTCCTTGAAATCCGTCGTCTTTTGCGTTAAGTCAAACCCGTCCACTTTAAGCACGATTGTTTCTTCTTGGCTGCCAGCTTTTTTCTTTTTGGGTTTATATTTCTTCTCCGCCGTCGGGAGTTTGATGAGCGCGTTCAAATGCTGCACGAACGTCGATTTACCGCTACCCGTGTGCCCGATTATCCCGAAAAAGTCGCCCGACTTAATCTCCAAATCCACACCTTTGAGCGCGTGCGTTGCAAACGGCGACGCGGGGTTATAAGTATACCGCAAATTGCGGCACTCTACTCTGCCCGTTTCCTCTTGCAAGCCCTCTGCCGCTTGCTGTTCTTCATTTTTTTCGTCCGTATTCCAAAGCGCAGGCAAGGTTACGGGTGTTTTTTCCATAACGGAAACGATTTGCGCCGCAAGATTTTCAGGCGTGAGGGAATCGGAAACCTCCACCCCAACCGCGCGCAAACGGCGACAAATTTGCAGAGGTCGAGGGAGGGTAAGCGAGCATTTTTCAAGCTCTTCTTCCCGTTTCAACACCTCTTCGGGCTTGCCTTGCATCACGATTTCGCCGTGATTCATCACAATCGCGCGGTCGGCAAGCAACGCCTCGTCCGTGAAATGGGTAATCAAGACAACCGTGATTTTTTCTTCCTTGTTCAGTTTCAAAACGACGTCGATTACTTCTTTCCGTCCGCGCGGGTCAAGCATAGCCGTCGATTCGTCTAAAATCATAATCTTCGGTTTTAACGCCAAAACGCCCGCAATCGCAATCCGTTGTTTTTGTCCGCCCGACAGGCGCGAGGTCGTTGCATGGCGATAATTTTCCATACCCACCGCCGCAAGCGCAAAATCAATGCGCGCTCCGATTTCTTCTCTCGGCACGCCTACGTTTTCAGGTCCGAACGCCACGTCGTCCTCGACGATAGAGGCGACCGTTTGGTTGTCGGGGTTTTGAAAGACTATTCCCACTTGACGGCGTATTTCAAACAGATTTTTCTCGTCCGTCGCGTCCAAGCCAAGCACGGTAATTTTCCCCGAATCGGGAGAAAGTAAGCCGTTCGTCAAACGGGCGAGCGTGGATTTACCGCTACCGTTATGCCCAAGCACGGCGACAAACTCGCCCTCTTGCACGGTTAAATCGATTCCGTTCAACGAAAAAGCTGCGTCGGACGAAAAAATATCCCCGTCCGTCGCCATGCTCCCACCGTTTTGATAGGAAAAATGCACTTTTTCAAACTCTATTGCCGTCATCTCTTTCTATTATAACAAATTTTTCCGCTTATTTCAATGAAAATGCGGTGAAATTGTGTGTAATTCCTTAAAAATTTACGCCGTTTTTTAACCATTTTCCAAGTTATTTCCCAAGCGCGGCGAACGCATATTCGCCCGAGCTTTGCACCGTCAAGAGCAAATGCCCCTGTTTATCCGTTCTGTATACGCTCGCACCCGCCGCGCTAATCGACGCCAAAACGCGCTCCGTCGGGTGTCCGTAGAGGTTACCCTCTCCGCAGGATATAACCGCCGCCTCGATATGTAAATATTGCAAAAACGCCTCGCTCGTCGAGCTGTCGCTGCCGTGATGCGCCACTTTCAAAATTTCCGTATCGGAAAGGGATACGGTGTCTTTTAGCAGTCCCAAACGGTGGTCGCGAACAAGTTTTTCTTCCGTTGCCGACGGCGCGTCGCCCGTGAGGAGCAAGCTCGTGCCTTGATAATCTAACCATATCACTGCCGAGCTTTCGTTATCGTCCAACGCCGCGCCCGTTTCCGTCTGCAAGGTATAGGGATATAAAAACGAAAGTGTGTAACCGTTGTCGCCGTCTGCGCTTAAATCCACCGAGCGGGCAGAATACGTCAGCTCGCAACCGCTTTCCATAAGCTTTGCGTACACGAGCGCATATGTTTCGTCCTCCGTGCCGTCCACAACGGGCAAAAACGCGCGTTTGAACGTTTTATATTGCAATATTTTCGCCAAGCCGCCGCAGTGGTCGGTATCGGCGTGCGTAATCACTAAATAGTCTATGTTTTCGATATGCAAAGCATTCAAATACCGCATCACGGTCGTTGCGGTCTGCTCGGAGGTATTGCCGCCGTCTACGAGCATTGTCTTGCCGTCGGGGAGTTCGACGAGCGTGCAATCGCCTTGTCCCACGTCGATAAAATGCACGCGCATCGTGCCTTGCTCGCGCACGCCCGTTTCGGGCAGAGCGAAATAGTATTTCCAAGTTTCAGGCGGATAAAAGCAAGAAAAGACGCACGCGACAAGAACGAGCACGGCAAAGATTGCAAGCGCAATCCCTTTCGCCCGTTTTACCCGCGCCTCGACAATTTTCTTTTCCGCCGCGTAACCCATTAGATAGTTCGTTCCGCTTTTTCGATTTCGTTAAATATTTCGCAAAGCGCGGACGTTTGATAATCCTCTATCCTACCCGCGTCGGCGAGCTTGGTAATTTGCGGGTCAATCGGCAATTTCGCCACAACGGGAATACCGTATTCCGCCGCAACCTTTTCCGCTTTGCTTTGCCCGAACACTTCGATTTTTTTACCGCAATCGGGGCATTGTAAATAGCTCATATTCTCCACGAGTCCGAGCACGGGCACGTTCATAATTCTCGCCATATTCACCGCTTTTTCCACAACCATTTGCACAAGCTCTTGCGGCGTCGTTACAATGACGATACCCGCAAGCGGAATACTTTGAAACACCGTCAACGGCACGTCGCCCGTTCCGGGTGGCATATCGATAAACAATAAATCAACGTCTTTCCATACAACGTCTGTCCAGAACTGCATAACCGTGCCCGAAATGACCATACCGCGCCAAATAACGGGCGAGGTCGCCTCGTCGAGTAATAAGTTCATAGACATCAGCTGCATACCCGACGGCGAAAGCACGGTGTCAATCCCCGCCTCACTACCCGTTGCGTGCTCGTGCACACCGAATAAATGAGGAATGGACGGACCCGTTATATCCGCGTCCATAATCCCGACCGATTTACCCTGTTTTTGGGCAAACGAGGCAAGCAGGGCTGTAACGAGCGACTTTCCAACGCCGCCTTTGCCGCTTACCACGCCGATTACTTTTTTAATCGAAGAGTTCTTGTGCGGGTCTTTCAAAAAGCTTTCTTTTTCCTTTTTCCGTGAGGCACAATTCGACGAACAGCTCGAACAATCGTGCGTGCAATTTTCACTCATTTTATATATTCTCCTTTTTTTACCAGTCTATTATACTCATTTTGTCATATTTTGTCAACGTATTTTTGAGGGGCAAAAGTTTTTCCCGAAAAAGTTAGGTAAAAACGGTTGCTTTTTCAAAAAAAATATTGTATACTATATAGGCTGCGCGTAGGTGGGGAGTTAGCGGCACCCTGTATCTGAAATCCGCTATATCAGAGCTGAACGCCTTTCTCGACGTCGTTTATGGAAGGTTTGCGCGCCGTAAGGAATGTTGATTGCAAGGTCTTATGCAACGCAATGCCGCGAACCGTGTCAGGACGGGAACGTAGCAGCACTAAACGGATTGTTTGCGTGTGCCATAAGGTAGCTTTGCAGGAGTTACCTGCGGCGTTTCCGCTTCGGTAAAGGACGGCAAAAAAGGCTCGCGCAGTTTTTTTATTGTTAAAAAACGAGGAATCAAAAAAATACTTGTAAAAAAGTGTTTTTTTGATTCCTTTCTATATCCAAGCAAAAGAATTTTCAAGCTATTCGCTATCTTCTTCCCTCGCCGACAAATTCAGTATGGGCGAGGCTTTCTCTTTTATTCAAGCTTTTCCGTTTTTTCGCTACTAGTAATATTTTCCTCTTTTTTACCGCGTATATCCAAGCCGCAAAGCCGTTCGTCCTCCATCACGACACCCCGTTGCACCGTCTTGTAGCCGTATTTTTCACGGAGCTTGGCAATCGCGTTTTCCGCGCGTTCCTTTTTCTCGTAACTCTCCCCGTCGCCTCGCGTTTCCCCGATAGTCAGCTGTTCCACGTGATGATTAAAGCCCGATACCGTAACGCCTAACAGCCGCACCTTCGCCCCGCGCGGATAGTGCTCGCAAAAAAGCCGAAACGCCGCTTGGGCAATATCCCCGCAAAGCGCGGTAGGCGGCACTTTCGTTTGCCAAGAAAAATACGCCAACTGCTCGTTCCGCACGACGATATGCACGGTATTCGCCCGTCCCACGTCCGCTGCGCGCTGTCGCGCCGCGACGCTTTCGGAAAGCGCGTAAAACCAACGCTTGACCTCTTCCCTGTCCGTTATGTCTTTGGGCAAAGTCGCCGAGTTGCCGATAGATTTGGTGTCCTCGCTCGTCTTTTGCCAATGCACAGGCTCGTCATCCTCGCCCCGCGCAAAAATACGGAGTTGTCTGCCGCGCTTGCCGAGCGTCTTATATAAAAACGTTTCGTCCGCCTCCGCAAGTTCGCCGATTGTTTTGACGCCGAACGAACGGAGCGTTTTCGCCGTTGCGTCGCCCACGAATAGCAATTCTTCGACGGGCAAACCCCAAACCTTTTGCCGATAATTATCCTCCGAAATCACGGTTACCGCGTCCGGCTTTTTAAGCTCGGAGGCAAGCTTTGCAAACACCTTGTTAAAGCTTACGCCGATAGACACGGTAACGCCGAGCTCTTCTTTAATCTCCTTGCGTATCCTGTTCGCGATTTGCTCGCCACTACCGAACAGCGCGACGCTTTCCGTCATATCCAGCGCACATTCGTCTATACTGCATTCTTCTATCTGTTCCGTATACCGACCGTAAATCTCGCGCACTTTTTTGGAATAGCGAACGTATTCGTGAAAATGCGAACCGACGAGTAACAAATCGGGGCATTTTTTAAGCGCGGAATACACCGTTTCCGCCGTTTTAATACCAAATTTTTTTGCTTGTTCGTTCTTGGCAAGCACAATTCCGTGCCGCTCTTTCGGGTCGCCGCAAACTATCAAAGGTTTGCCTGCGTATTCGGGGTGCAGGGCAATTTCCACCGACGCGAAAAAATTATTCAAATCGGAATATAAAATCACGCGTTTTCGCCCGTTCATTTCAGTTCCCTTTCACCGAAAGATATTCGCTCACGGCGTGCGCCGCCACGTTGCCTTCACCTGCTGCCTTTGCGTATTGATAAGGTCTGCCCGTGCAATCGCCCGCCGCGAACAAACCCGCAATATTCGTTTGCATATGCCTGTCGACTTTGACGTGCCCGTTTTCCGTCTCCAAACCGTTTACGAGCGTTGACGGGAACACGCTTTCCCGCAAGGAAAACAGACCGTCAATTTGCAATTCGCTATCTTTGAAAATCAGCTTTTCCACACGCGAACCGCCCGTAACCTCTACGGGCATTTTACGGATAATTTCCACGTTTTCACGTTCTATTTCCACGTCATTATACATAGCAATCAAATACACTTTTTTCGCAAAATCAGATAAATCGCCTATTTCGTGTTCCAGCTTTTTACTCGTGCAAAATACGGCGATTGTTTTGTTTTTATACAGCGCACCGTCGCACGTCGCGCAAAAGCTTACGCCCCGCCCTGCGAACTCCGTTTCGCCTTTGAACGATTTGACCGCCTCCACGCCGCAAGCAAGCAAAACCGTCTTACCCTCGTGATAGCCGCCCTCTTGCGTCGCTACGCCGAATTTACCGTTCAACGCATACACGCCTATCACCTTTTCTTCCGTAACGGCAATTTCCATATCCGAAAGCTGGCTTTGGAGCGCGGCGACGAACGCTTTGCCCGTAATGGACGAAAGCGCGGGATAATTTTGTATTTTTTCCGCTTTTGCAATTTTATCCGAAAGCGATTTCACACCGAATATTTGCACGGTTTTGCCGTTCGCTTTGAGTGTGAGCGCGGCGGAAATGCCCGCAAGCCCACTACCGATTATCATACAATCCGTCATAAACTCCTCCGTGTATTAGTATGCGAAAAAATAAAGAAACCTTTTCGGTCATTCCGAAAAGGCGTCGTTTCTTTAATGAAAATCTGTCCAACCGGGCTCTTCGCTCGGTCTATTTCCTTTGCTACTGTCTCCCGAACAGCCCGCAAATGAAAACGCGCCGACGATTACACATAAGCATATTAGTAAAAATTTTTTCATAGCTCCCCTTCTTTCTTGCAATCAATAAAAGCCCGTCCAAGCCTTTTCGTCGTCCTCTTGCTCCGTTTCCTCTAAACTATCAGAACTGCTGGAACTACTTGAACTGCTCGAATTTTCCGAACTGCTCGCAACGCTTGAACTACTCGTCCCGCTACCTGCAAATCCACCCAAATCGGGAGTTGTTTCGCAAGCGGCAAGCGCAATGGAGGCAAATGCAACGAACAAAAGCGTGCATAAAAATTTTTTCATGATTTCCCCTTACGTTTTACTTGCGGTATCAATAAAATCCCGTCCAACAAGCCTCATCCTCTTCGATTTCGACGCTTCCTGCAAGCACGTCCTGTGCGGCAAGTACGATTACCTTTATAATCGGCGTTTCAAATGTCTTTTTCATAGCATTCCTCCTATTTTTTGCATTACGATAACACCGACCCCTTTTATCGTACATCTTATTATATCACAGCGAACTACTCTTGTCAAGCCTTTTTTGCAATATTTCCATAAAATTATACACGTATTCCAAAATGAGTAGCGCGCCTACTAAAAGGCGCGCTTTGAACTTATTTATTAAATTTACCCAATCGGCTTTTATAATGCTTGTCCACGTGGTACTGCGTCTTTTTCAGCTCGAAAATTTCAATGATTTTCGGCTTAATCAACGAAAACTGCGGTTTAAGCTTCACATCCACGTCTACGATATACACTTGCTCGTCAGAATCGTAGGTAACGCGTCCGCGCGGGAAATCGTTGAAAGCGTATTTTGCGTATTTACCGTCGAAGAATTTTTCCGACACACGTTTCCACACCTCGCGGTGTCCTTTTTCATAGACGATAAACTCGTCGCCAAAATCGGAACGGAAATCGGGGGAATATTCCTCAATATCGTAAATTATATCTAAATCGCCACCCTCGTCGCATACCCAAAAAATACCGGGCTTGATTACTTTTTCCATTGTTCGTGCTCCTTTTGTTTTTCCTTATATTTACTTATTCGACAAGCTTTACCAAAAATCCTTTTTTTATCAAAAAAAATTTTACTTTTTTATTTTTTTATGTTATAATGAATATAATCCCACCAAAATAAGAGGTGTTTTATGAAAAAATTCGTATCGGCGCTTACGCGCTTTATCTTCGGGTTTGTTTGTTTTGCCCTTTCCCTCGTTTTCGTCGTGTTTGTCGGCGAAAAGCTTTTCTACGGTTATTTTTTTACAAATGCAAACGCGGAATTTGCCATTCCTGGTCTTTGGACGAATTTCGTTCCGCAAGGCTTTGATAAATTAGACGACGGAAGTTATTTAATTTCAGGTTACGACAAATCGGACGACGCGCCCTCCTCTTTATATATTGTAGACGAGAATGAACGCAAGCGCGTCGACCTCTACAACGCCGACGGCAGCGACTACGTGAGCCACGCGGGCGGCGTAACTCATTTCAAAGATTTTGTATACGTCGCGTATAACACGGGCGAAGAAATCACGTATTGCGATATGTTTTTATTATCCGACGTACTCGACGGCGACGGCAAAGCAGTGAAAGCGGATACCGTTCCACTCCCGAACCGTATTTCCTATTGCTCCGTCTACGGCAACCGTTTATACGCGGGTGCGTTCTATCGCGAGGGCAGTCAATACCTCACGCCCGAAAATCATCAACTGACAACGCCTGCTGGGGATAAAAACACCGCGCTTATGATGGTTTACGAGCTCGACGAAAGGACGGGCAAGCCGACAAGCGATAAGCCCGAGCTCGTTTATTCCACGATTTCCAACGTACAGGGTATGTGCTTTACGGATAGCGGAAAAATCGTGCTTTCCACTTCTTGGTCCATTTACCCCTCCGAGCTTTTCGTCTATGACGTGGAAACGGCAAGCAAAGGCGAATGGGATTATAACGGCACGTCCGTACCGTTAGTTTATCTGGACGGCGCATGTTTGGAAAGCTCCGTTGTCTGCCCGCCTATGAGCGAAGAGCTCGTATACCAAGACGGACGGGTGTTTATTTTAACGGAATCTGCGTGCATGAAATACCTCTACGGCAAGCTCACGAGCGGTAATTTCTTATACAGCATCCCTTTGGAATAAGCAAAGCTTGGAAAAAAGCGCAGTTTTTAGAAAATAGTTGAAAAACACGCTTAAAAAAGGATTGACATTTGAAAACGCATCTGCTATAATATAGCAGTATGTTCGAGGCGTAGCGCAGTTGGTAGCGCGCATGGTACGGGACCATGAGGTCGTGGGTTCAAATCCCGTCGCCTCGACCAAGAAAGGCGGATAACCTATTGGTTATCCGCCTTTCTTGGTTTCAGGTAACGGGTAAGCAAAACCTTCGTATTCTCGTGGGTTCATGCGACGAACGAGAAACGAAAAATTTGATAGAACGTAAAACTTTGCGAGTGAGGAAGCTCTGCCGAGAGTTCTCGCTCGCGAGAAACGGCAGTATACGTCGCCTCGACCAAGAAAAAGCGAGGAAATTCAAGGGTTTCCGCGCTTTTTGCTTTATACTGACCCAAAACTGACCCAAAAAGCCTTTTTCTAAATACCTATCACCATACTTTTTCATTTTTATAACTTCCCCGTTCTTGACAATACGCCTAAAATATGGTAAAATAGAAACATGATGAAAAAAGGACTTATTTTAACAAATGCATATGCGAAGCTTGCGGCATTTTCTCATCCAGCAAGCCGTCTGCAAGAAGAACTGCTTGCGCTCGGCGTTGCCGCCGATATTCTCCGCAACGACGGCTTTCACGCGTATATAGACGAACACGGCGAAATCCAAACGGCGCTCTGCGATTATGATTTTTGCGTTTATCTCGACAAGGATAAATATATCTCGCAAGCCCTTGAAAAGCGTGGACTTCGTCTTTTCAATCACCACCAAGCAATTATCGATTGCGATGACAAAGCCACAACTTTTTTACGGCTTTCAGCGCATAATATTCCTATGCCGACCACTCTTTTCGGCTTGCTTTGTTACACGCCCGACTGCGCACCTAAAACAGCCGCGCTCGATAAAATTGAACGCACGCTCGGCTATCCTCTGATTGCAAAAACCTGTTTCGGCTCGCTCGGCAAGGGCGTGTATAAAATCGATAACCGCAACAAACTTACGCAAATCGCCACACAGTTGCAATACACCCCGCATCTATTCCAAGAGTTTATCGCCGCGAGCGCAGGCAAGGACGTGCGCGTAATCGTTATCGGCGGCAAAGTTCAAGCAGCGATGCTACGCCGCTCCACAACCGATTTCCGTTCGAATATCGAACTTGGCGGCGTGGGCGAACAAATTGAAATTCCGCAAGAGCTCAAAACGCTTTGCGAAAAGGTCGCCTCGATTTTGCAACTTGATTATTGCGGAATCGACGTCTTGTTAGACAGCGAAAACTACCGCGTTTGCGAAGTCAATTCCAACGCCTTTTTCAGCGGCATTGAAAAAGTAACGGGCGTGAATATCGCCAAACGCTACGCCGAGCATATCTACGGCGAAATTTACAAAAAATAAGAAAAAAGCCGCAAAGCTTTCATTTTTCGCACCTGAAAAAGTTTTATGATATAAGCGAGGTGAACGACTATGAAACTTTCGGATTTACTCAATAAACAGGTCTACGCAGGCACAAAACGGCGCGGTACGGTTAAGGGCTTGGGGCTTGCGAGCAAAAGCGGCGCGGTCAAATACCTGCTTTGCGCCTCGACGAGTGGACGGGCGGATTTTTGCGTAAGCGTGCAAGCAATCGAAGAAATCGACGAGGAGGAGCTTTATCTTTCAAGGCTTCGTCCCGTTTTCCCCAAAAGCTGTATCAGCATCACGCAGGGCTTGCCCGCCTATACGGACGAGGGCGAATTTTTAGGCAACGTTTCGGATATGGAATTGCGGGATTTTTCCGCGTTACATATCCAAACCGACAAAAACGAACGCTTTTCTCCCACGCTTATTTCCGCTTGCGGCGACGCGATTATTTTAAGAAAAAAACAACCGTTTCCGCTCGGTCAACGCATACCTGCCGCCGTCGTTTCGGGTATTTTTGATAAAAACGAAACCCTCGTTACGCGCGCAAACCTCAAAGAGGCGGCAAAAAAAGGCGCTTTAATAACGTTAACGTTATCGCTCGCACCTTTTGCGTTTTATTAAATCTTATACTTTGCCGACAGCTTTAAGAGTTTTGAAAAGCTGTCGTTTATATTTGTCGCCTCGAAAGCGGAAAACAACTCCTTTTCCGAAAAGCGGCGTAGCTCCGATTGCATTCGCGCCACTTCGATTTGTTCGGCGGGCGATAGCGGCGACGTCTTTATCTTTTCAAGTATTTGCAAGGCTTGCGTGAAATCCACCGCAAGTCTTTCTTTTTGCTCGCCCATTGCCGTAAAATCCGTATTCAAAACGGTCGACAGCCGCGTTCGTACGAACGTATTTTCCCTGTCGGGCAACGTAAATTGTAGCTCCCGCGCAGGCGGCGTTTTCTTTTTACGTTTATTTTTCAGCGCAAACAACAGTCCCACGCCTACGGCAAGCACCAAAGACAGTGCGGCGATTTGACATATTTTCTCAAAAGGCATATTCCTTTCCTCCCAAGCCTGTCAATTATCGCCCAAACGCCGAATTTTTATTCAATCCACTTCTACTTGGTAGCCCGCATAAATATTGACGATTGTCGTGCGCACCTTTTCAAGCGGCAAACCTAAAATCTTTGCCGTTGCGCGTTTGTATAACGCAAGCTGCACTTGGTAATGCTCCTTTATCGACGACGGCGTGCGCGTTGAATATTTATAATCGATAATCCACGCGCCGTCCTCCCCGATTGCAAGCAAGTCGATTGCGCCTTGAAAGAGCGTTTGTTCCGTTTCGGGCGCGGTACTTGCCTTCCCGTCCGCACGGGCGGCATACGTATCTTTTACAGGCAAGGAAACGAGGAATTGCCGTTCTTTATACAAACGTTTTCCATACAACTCGGAGAAAACGGGAATAGATAGAATTTCCACGAGCTTTTGTTTTTCCAAAAGCGTCGCGTTTGTTTCTTGCCACAGCTCCTCTACAAGCTGTTCCAAATCCGTCCGTTCGAGCCGTTCGCCGTTTGGCTTGAAAAGTTTTGAAAAATCAAAATGCTCCAAAAACGCGTGATAGGCAAGCCCTTTCTCTACGCTCGTATCCGCGCGCAAGACGGCTTGCTCGATTGCAATTTCCGCCTCGTTTTCGCCAAGCTCCCGCTCGTCCCAAGCGGAAGTTTCCACGTGTAGATTTCCGCCCGCTATCAACTGCGTTGCCGAGCTTTTTACGGGCAAATTCTCAAAGCCCGCAAACGGATATTCCCAACGGAACGCACGCATAATTTCTTGCACGAGCGTCTCGTCAGGACGGAATACAATCGCCTGCCGTTCTTGCTTGGGTAAATCGAACAGCTCGTCCTTTTCAATATACTCCTCCCACACGGAAAAATCGGTGAAGTCGGCAAACGAACGGGCATAGCGTACGTCGGGAAAGCTACTTTTTTCTTCAAACACCAAATGCAAAGCATACTTTGCGCGCGTGAGTGCGACGTAGTATAAATTCAGCTCGTCGGCAACCGAGCTTTCGCGTTCGCGCTTTTCATGTAACCGCCGCAAAAGCGTATCCGATTTAATCATTCGTTCCTCGTCAAACGCTTTGGGCGCAAGTCCGTATTTTTCTTCCACGAAAACGTCCGTTTTATCCACGCCTCGAAAATTTGCATTGAGGTTGTCGATAATAACAACGGGATACTCCAAACCTTTGGAGGAGTGCATCGTGAGCACTTTCACGGAATCGTCGCCACTGTTTTCCGTCTGCTCGATTTTATAGTCGAGTGCTTTAAGCCGTGCCAAAAACGCATGCACGGATTTATTATCCCCCGCCGCCGTTTCTTCGATAAAGCGGTGAATACGCCGCATACACGCGCCGCCGTTTGCGCGCGCCAACAGTCGCGCCTCCATTTTGGTATCGAGCAAAATTTTCGTCAAGAGCTCCCCTGCGTCAAACACGCAAGCAAGCGCGCGGATTTCCTCAAAATACTCGTAGAAGGATTTGAGCTTATACGCAAGTAAATCGGATTTTTCAAGGGCATAGCGTTTACAAGCGTTTCTGAAATAGCTTTCTTGGGGATAAGAAAGGCGTATTTCCGTCAAATCGTCTGCCGTGAGATTGCCCATTGCCGACAATAGCGCACTGCAAAGCGGCACGTCCTGCTCGGCGTTATCAATGAGCGATAACACGTCAATCAGCGTTTTAATTTCTGAAAAATCACAAATATTGACCGCCGAAACGGAAGTTACGGGCACACCCTCATCCGAAAACGCCGCCACTGTTTGCGCGATTTTTCCTTGTTTTTTCCGCGATAACACGGCAATATCCGAATACTGCACTTGCCGATACTCGCCCAAATCAGGGTCAAAAAACGTTTTCCCGCGCTCTTTTTCGATAATGTACCGCATCATTTTCGCCGCCGTGCTCATGTCGTCGCTTTTCTTGCCCGCGTGCGCCCTCACCGAGTATACACCCCGCGTTTCCCGTTCCTCTTTCTCTTCTTCGGGCAGAAAATGAATTTCCACTCTACCGTCGTTCAACGCATACCTGCCCCCTCGCTCCATATACGAATCGACGGCATAATCCACACCGCAGGTTTGTTTGGTCATGGCAAGTGAAAATTGTGCGTTCACAGCGTCGAGCACCTTATCCGCGCTACGGAAATTATTCGTCATATGCAAACTGTTCCCCACACCGCACGAAAACTCCGCTTGTTTTTCCAAAAAGAATTTTGATTTACTTCCGCGAAAACCGTAGATAGACTGTTTCACGTCGCCCACCAAGAACACGTTTTCGCCCCCGATTGCCGACACAATCGCCTCTTGCACGGGATTGACGTCTTGATATTCATCCACGAACACGTAGCGGTATTTCTCGCGCATTTCCGCCTGCACCTCTGCGCTTTGCAACAACGCGAACGCTTTATGCTCTAAATCGTTATAATCCAGCACGCCGCGCTCGCGTTTGAGGGCGGCGTATTGCTCGTCAAAGCGGAGCAAATACTTGGAAAGCGCGCGCGCAATTTCGCCAGAACGTAAAAAATCCTGCAACTCTTCTTCCCGTGTTCGCGTTTGATAGAGCTCCTCGTAAATTTTACTCACTTTGCCTTTGAGTGCGGACAGCGTTTCCAAACGGCGTTTCTTTTCCGCGTCGTCCTTTTTACTTGAACGCACGATTGTAAATTTAGGTTTTTCCTGTCGGCATGCCGAAAAATAATCAGGTTGCGTTTTCAAGCCTTGAAGCGCCAATTCCAGCTCTGCGCAAAGGGCTTTTTGCCCGTCGCTACCGAAAGCGTCAAAATACTCTTTCGCTTCCTGCACCATAGGCAGATAATACGCACATTTTTCCGCGAGCTCTTGGAACAGTTCCGCGCAAACGCTATCGAAAGTCTGTTCCGTATATTCCCCTGAACGGCGCAGGTATTCGCGATAATCGGCACGGTTTCGCAGTTCTTCATAGGTCGTTAAAAAGATTTTGCGGATTGTGTTATCGCTTTTTTTGCGCCAAAACACGGACAAAAGCCGCATAAACGCCTCGTCTTTTGCCTCATACCCCTCGTCGAGCAACTCGTCAAGCGCCTCGTTTTTGAGCGCCGTACCCTCTGCGTCGTCGCCGCCGATGACGCGGAATGCGTTATCCTCGCCCGCTTGATAGAAATGAGAACGAATAAGTTTAGAGCAAAAGGAATGAATGGTGGAAACGTCGGCAGTCGGCACTTCCACGAGCTGTTTTTTAAGCGCGGCGCGCTTTTCGGGCGTCGTTTCAGGGACGTTGATTGCCGCAATCAACGCCTTACTCAATTTTTCTTTCATTTGCGAGGCGGCTTTTTTGGTAAACGTTACGGCTAAAATTTCGCCCACCGCCGTACCCGATTTGATAAGGCGGATAATCTTTTCAATCATGACCGTCGTTTTGCCGCTACCCGCCGACGCGGACACGATAGTTTTGCCGCTTGCCTCAATCGCCGCGAGTTGTTCTTTCGTAAACGCCATTCGTCAGTCCTCCTTTCCCTCGCGCAGTTGTTTTGCTATCTCCGCAATCGCAGGCGGGTCAATCGCGTGCTCCTCGCGCGGCGAAAAGCAATCGCGGTTAAAGCCGCACATACCGCCGTATTTGCAGTATTCGCACGTTTTTCCGTAAGGCGACGGCGCAATATAGCCCTCTTCGAGCTCCTTTCCGCCCTGCCGCGCGACGAACACGGAATAATCGAGGAAATCCCGAAAAACGGGTTCGGGCATTACGCGTTTACTCCGCGCGTTGTTCAAGCTTGCAGGGAAAAACGCGCTTGATTTTTCTTCCGTAAGCGTTCTGTCGCCGCAAAGGAGCGCGTCTACGTCCCCGTTCAGAAACCCTTTCATTTGGAATTTATTCTCGTCCGTTTCCGAATAATCGACGGAGGCGGGGAAATAAAATACGCCTGCGGGAATACGTTCTCCCTTAATCGCGGACATATACAACTGCATTTGAATTTTTCTGCCCGTGTAATAGGAAAGCGCTTTATCGTCGATTGCGCCCGTTTTATAGTCGACGACGCGCAAATATTTCTCCGTGCCGTCCACACGGTCGATTTTGCCTTTCAGCGTGGCGGTTGAAACGGGTTTTTCCGTTTCCTCAACCACAAAATCCGAGCCAACGATTTGCCGATACGCCGCTACCGCCACTTCCGCGCCCTCTTTCAGGAGCTTTTCCGAGAAAAACGCGCCCGACGCAGTATCCGATTGCGCGGAATACACGGGCTTTTTCATAATCTCCGCGCCCGTTTTCATTGCAAACTCGAACATCTCACTTTCCGTTTTGATTTCCGAAACGTGTTTTGCCGTTTCCTCTAAAACCTCGTGAATAAAGTTACCCGTATCCACCGCAAGCACGGCGGTTTCCTCCCGCTCTTTCAGCCGCAAGCCCCGTTCCACAAAATTTTTGAACGGACAGGTGAAATAAGATTCCAGCGTGGTCGGAGAAATCTTCCCGTCCTTAAAGAACAATTCCTTGCCCCGTTCAACGCATACCTGCCCCTCTCTTTCTTGTAAATAATCCTTTCCTTCCTGCACGCCAAGCTTGTCGAGCGCGGTATACACGGAAGAATACTTGACGTTATTTTTCGTTTTCGAGCTCCCGCGCGTAGCCTCGTATTCCCCTTTTTCAGCAAGCAGTTTCCGAACGGCAGGCGCAGGTGAGGAGCACGCGTAGACAAACTCTTGTTCTCGCAACGCTTTTTCGCGCGGCAAATCCCGACCGCTTAGCGCGCAAAACGCCGCGTCGATATAACGGAAAATTTCACTCACGGCAGGCTCGCTCCCGTCGGCGGAAAGCGGATAACTCAAATTCAATTCGTCTAAAAAGGTACACAAATTCAAACACACGTTTTCTCGCGCCCGCAAATTAACTTCGGCAACCGTCGGTTCTAACAACGCCTTGACCTCCGCAAGCTGTGCAATCTCTTTATCCGACACAATCGCCGCATCTACCGCACGGGCAGGCACGTCCTCCGTCATACCGAGCGCAAACAGCATGCGCACCTTTTCAATACGGCTATCGCGCACGTTCCCCACGAACACGGCGTCTGATTTTAAGGGTATCAAGGAAATCTCCGTTGCGTCCAAGCCGTCTTGTAAAATGGCGGCAAACTCCGCAACGTTCAATTCCCGTTCCCCTGCAAGCAGTTCTGCCTCGCCGAGCACCTTTTCAATCGCGCCGAAAATCTGCGATAAATACCCTTTCTGCGACACGTCGGAAAGCTTTTCAATCAAGCTATCCAACCGTTCCTTTGCGGAAAAATCCTGCATTATTTGCCGCACCGCCGCGCAATACTCTCTGCCCTTTGCTTTGGTTTTTATATTTTTTGTCGCAAGCAACAAACGCGCCCGCGCATTTTCTAAATTTTCCAAACAAAACGCGGCTTTGACAGGCTCGCCCGTCTTGATTTCACGCCGCGCCCCGCCCCGATAATTCGCGTATTTCAAAAGATAATTCCGATATTCGTCGCTCTCGCCGAAAAAGGGGTTTTGCGTGAGCGACTGCACGGCAACGGGCGAATATTTTTCCTTGACCACGCGCAGGCAATCCAGCAAAAACGCAGACAGCGGATGCGTTTTAAGCGAGCGTTTTTCGTCCACAAAAAAAGGCAGACCGTATTCATATAACGCCCGTTTCAAGGACAAAGCGTATGCCCCCACGTCAGGCGTGAGCACCGCAAAATCCCGATAACGTAGCGTTGAATTTTCCTGCAAGGCACGCTTGATACGCACAGCAACGTATTCCGCCTCGCCGAGCTTGTCCTGTGCCTCGAAAACGCGTATTTTATCCGTTTTTACGCGCGCTTTTCCCGCCGTTTCGGGGTTGAATAACGTTTTTCGGAGCACCTCCGCCTCGCCGTCGAGCGGTTGTCCGAGCGGTAACATTTTGACTTGGCCGTATTCCTTGCACACCCTTTCAAAATCCCGCAACGCGCGATTGGTGTATATCTCCTCTTCCCCTGCGCAAAACACGCCGATTACGTTTTTCGCGCATTCGAGCGCGGCGCGAACGGCTCGCAAGCCCTGTGCGGTAAAGGAGGGAAAGCATAAAAAGAATACGGTGCTTTCTTTCAACGCCTCGTCCTCGCGAATACGTTCGGGGAGCAACGATAAATAACGGCTTTCGTCCAAATAGCCGCGTTCGTGTAAAAACGTCTCGTAGCCCTCGTAGATAAGGGCAAGGTCCTCTATTTTACGTTTAAGAATATCCCCCGAAAGCTGGGTTGCCGCCGTTTTCAAAACTTCGGGCGTAATTTCGGAGGCGGCGAACTGCGCGAGTGTTTCATATACGCATTTCGCGTTGTTGCCCACACCCGCAACGCTTGTAAAGCATTGCAGGGCGTTTTCCCGTTGCAGGCGGGTCATCACTTCGCCGACCGCCATAACCGAGCCTTGTTTGCTCACCGTCTTTTCGCCCGATTTCAAAAACCGCGCGAACGTGGAAACGGAAGATTGAAAAGTTCCGCCCGTAACGTTTGTCAACGCGCGTTCGGCAATCAGCGTGAGCCTGTCCTCACAAAAAATTAAATTATTCTCGCCCTGTTTTTCGAGCGCGGCGACGTATTCTGCCGTCGCCTCCATGCATTCGGACAGGGAATAGGCTGTGATAATTGCGTGCATAAAAACTCCTTTACTCTATTATAACATATTCCGCGCGAAAATTTCAGCTTTTTTTCACAAGAAATTTCGGGAAATCGCGATTTTGTTTTTACAAATCCGAAATAATGTGCTATAATAATATGGTAATCTAAACTTTTTATCAAAAAAGGAACTGTTTTTTTATGAAATTCGGAAAGAAACTCATCAGCGCGCTTGCGCTCACGTTATCCGCAACGACCCTGATTGCTTGCGGCGCCCCCAACCAAAAAGTTACGTTCAAGGAATATTGGTTTGCCGATGCGAACGTAACCCCCTCGACCATTTTAGAAGAGCTTGTCTACGACGTAGAGTTCGAGGCGGCGTCGGGGCTTGCTTCCAACGATTATAAAGTCGATTATAAAAACGGCGAATACAAGACGAAATTGACGTTGACGGAAAACGTCTACCGCTACGAAACGAGCTTGACAATCGACGTTATTTATTCCGTCGGTTCGGAAACGCTTGAAAAGCAAGACACCATGACAAGCTGGGTGGAAATGGAAAAGACGGCAAAATTACAGCCGATTGCCTCGCACAAAGAATTTGTCAGCCATACCCCTGCCAACGGCGGTTCGTCGCTGGAAACGTGTTTTATTAAATACGCTTATTCGGTAGATACCACGTATGATGAAAACGGCTTGGGCGGTAAAAGCGTCGTCGTCAATAACGAAACGGAAAAAACGCTTGAAAAGACGTTTACCGTCGAGGACAAATATACCTGCCTTGACAACGAACAACTTTTGTTAGCTCTGCGCGGCTTGTCGCAATCCACCACTTCGGCGGCGATTTCGACGTATGCGCCTTTCTCGGGCACGGTGCAAACCCTGAACGTGAAATTCTCCTCGCTTGCCAAAGGCACGGAATTTACGTTTGAACGCGGCGGCACGAGTGTGAAAGAGGTTGTCGAGTATTATCCCGTAAGCCTGTCCATCAACGCGCAACTGCCCGGTGCCACGCAGACGGTTTGGATTGCAAAGACGGACAACGCGCAATCGAACAAGAACCGCAACGTAATTTTGCAATTAGAAACGCCGCTTTCTTATAATCTCGGCTCGCTTATCTACAAGCTTACATCGGCAAAATTCATCTAATCAAAAAAAATAACGTAAGAGGTCGGAACGCTCCGACCTCTTTTTTGTTTCTTGTTTTCAAACGTTCTTAAAAAAACTCACGGTAAATCGCGCGGATACATTCGTCGCAGTCCTTGTTGTCGACACCGACGATAATATTCAGCTCGCTCGAACCTTGGTCAATCATAATCACGTTGATATTCGCCCTTGCAAGCGCGGTAAAAAGCCGAGCGGACGTACCGATATTGTTCGCCATGCCGTGCCCTACCGTCGCCACGAGCGCGATATTCTCGTGCAGGTAGATTTTATCGGGATTGACCGCCTTTTGCATTTCGGAAATCAAGACCTGTAAAATGCCGTTTTTCAGGTACGCATTGTCGATAATCAAGGACATGGTATCAATACCAGACGGCAAATGCTCAAACGAAATCCCGTGCCGTTCAATCACGGAAAGCACCTTTCCGACAAAACCGACTTCGGCATTCATCATAGACTTTTCAAGGGAAATAACCGTGAAATCTTTCTTGCCCGCAATCCCCGTTACGACGTCGTCCTCCGTGCGCCGCCGCGCCGTCTTGACGATATACGTACCTGCGTCGTCGGGACGGAACGTGTTGGCAATGCGGATAGGAATTCCTGCGCTACGCACGGGGAAAATCGATTCGCTATGTAGCACGTTCGCACCCATATACGAAAGCTCGCGAAGTTCTTGATAGGAAAGCTCGACGATACATTTCGGCGAGGAAATAATGCGAGGGTCGCAGGCATAGAACCCGCTCACGTCTGTCCAATTCTCGTACAACTCCGCCATTACGGCGCGCGCCACAATCGAACCGGAAATATCGCCACCGCCGCGAGAAAACGTCTTGACTTTACCGTCTGCGCCCAAACCGTAGAAACCGGGCACAACGGCGCGCGGATACTTTTTCAAAACCCGTCCCGCAAGCGCAAACGAGGCCTCGTCAAGCTGGCCGTTCTCTTTGAAACGGATAAGCTCGGTAGCGTCCACAAAAGGAAGTCCAAGCGTCGCCGCCATGATTTTCGCCGCGAAATATTCTCCGCGCGAGGCGCAATAATCTTTGCCCGCGCCGTCTAAAATTTCCCGTTTCGCGTTTTCGAGCTCGGCGCGCATTCCTAAATCCTTGCCAATCTCTTTTTCAATGTGTTCAAACCGCGCCACAATCTTTTGGAAAGTGTTTTCAAACGCGGAAAAATCCCCCGATTCGTATTCGTCGTAGCACGCGTATAACAAATCGGTAACCTTAATATCCCCGCCAAAACGTTTACCGGGCGCGGATACCACCACGTATTTTCTGTCGGGGTCGGCGTTGACGATTTTTGCGGCAGTCAGGATAATATTCCCGTCTGCCATCGACGTCCCGCCGAATTTACAAACCTTGATACCCATAAAAACTCCTTTCTCTCAAATCCCCTTGCTCACACGTTGAGTAGAATGACGACAAACACGGCAAGCGCCAACGACATCGCCTTTATCCAAAACTTGGAAATGAACGTCTTTTTCAAAAATTCCACGAATTTCATCTATTTCCACCTCCGCGCTTTTTATCGGTAAGCGGCATATCCTGCCAGTAATAATCTTTCAATGCGTCGAGCAATACGTCGTAATCGGCGTACCGCGTTACGTTGCCTTGCTTGACGACCGAAATAATCCCCGTCTCCTCCGACACGACGAGGGAAATGACGTTTGCCACTTCCGTAATTCCGATTGCCGCGCGGTGGCGCGTGCCGTATTCTTTGGGATAACTCGTCTTTTGCGTAAGCGGTAAAAAGCAGCCAGCCGCCTGAATTTTATGCCCGTGAATAATCGTAGCTCCGTCGTGCAAAGGCGCTTTTGGGAAGAAAATCCCCTCAATGAGCTGTGTGGAAATCTCCGCGTCTATCTCCACGCCGCTTTGGAGTACTTGCTTGGGCAGACTGCCTTTGGAAAGCACAATCAACGCGCCGACGTTGTTTTTAGACATATTTTGGAGTGCTCTGATAATGTTTTGAATACACCGCTCCGTGTCCGCCTGCGGACGGATTTCCGCCGCGCCGCCCACGTGCTTTTCTATATTTTCCTTGACGGAATGAACGTCCCAAAGGCTCTTTTTAACCTCGACGTTAAAAAGCACCAACATAAACGCCGAAATCAAAATCACGTAGAACAAGAAAAACTGTTTACTCACAAGCTCTTCGGCAAATACGTTCAAGCACCCGCCGCCGAGAATCAATATCCAAAACAAGACCATCAGTTTCGTCGCGTCGTTATCTCGAAGCACTTTCGAAACGTAGAAAATCAACGCAAAAAAGCACAAAATTTCTATCGCAAACAACACGTTGAACCCGTTGAAAAACGCAATCACGCCGTCTTTCAAATAAGTCAGGCGTTCTATGACGTTCGCGCTCAAAAGCCGTATTTCCATAAATTTTCTCCTTTACTCCCTATTATATATTATATAAAATTTTCACTGAAAAATAAAGTGATTTATCGCTCTTTTTTACAGATTTGCGAAAAATAACCGCGCCGTTACCGCTTTTAACGCGGAGGACGGGGTCATTACCCCGCTTTTTATATCCCCGATTGCGCGATATACGTTTTCATATACGCCCAATAGCTCGCCCTTTTGGAATTTTGCCGCCTGTTCGCGGTTTTTCTTCACGGCGTATTCTTTGAGCCCGAGCGCGTTCGCGATTTCCCCGTCGCTGCCCTTTGAAACGGACGTTTCGTAAAGGCTCTTGAAATAGGAGGCGAGCGTGGATAACAGCGACAGCTCGTTATAACCTTTGACGGAAAGTTCGCCGAGTATTTTCATAAACGCCGAATAATTTTTGCGTGCAAGTGCGTTCGTCAGCTCGTAGATTTTGTATTCCGCGTCGGGATACACGAGTCTATCGACAATTTCGTCCGTCAGCCGTTCGATTTTTTCCGCTTGGCAATAACAAAGCAGTTTTTCCGTTTCCTTTGCAATCCGCGCCATATCCAGCGTACAATAGGCGGCGAGCTTGCCACAGGTTACGCCGTCGGCGTAGACACTCTCTTTTTTACAGGTTAAATATATCCACCTTTTGATGGTTTCCTCGTCCGACCTGCCGCAATCAACGTGCGTTACGTTCGGTTTTTTGGACAAAACCACGCCGCCCGTTTTGGGCTTTGCGGTGTTGACGATAATAAGCATTCCGCTCGTCGGCGGGTTCTCAAACAGCTCTTTAAGATACGTTTCGTATTCCTTTTCCGTCGGATACAGTTCAAGTACGCGTACAATACGCTTTTCGCTCATAAACGGAAAGGCGTTTAGCGCGTCCGCAAGCTCCGTCAGTTTGTCGCCTTTCAAATTCGCCCCGTCGAACGAAACGTAGTCAAGCGTCGGTTCTTGCAGGAAACGCGCTTTGAGCATAGCCTCGCCCCGTTCGCGAAAATAAGCCTCTTCGCCCTCGAACAAATACACGGGTTTCGCCCCATTTTCGTCCGTAAATTTTTTGAATTCGACGTATTTCATACCCGAACGCGACGCTCCTTAAAAGGTTTTGTATTTTCTATTATAGCATATTTACGAAAAAAACGCAAGAAAATGACGCTAAAAAACCGAGCGACGTCATTAGAAAGCGCGTATATTTAGACAAATTCCATTTATCGGACGCAAAAGACAACGCCAAATAATAACAAACGAGCGCGGTTTGCGGCATGAGCACGCCCTGCAAGCACCACGCGGAAAAATCGATGGTTTGAAAGGCGAGTAGCGCCGCCGACCAAACGACGGCAATCGGGCGCAATATCACACCCAAAAACGCGGCTTGGAACACCGTTTGCAACAACGCCGCAACGCTTGCGCAAATGAGCATACCTGAAAACAAAACGCCGACAAACGGCACGAATAAGAAATTCAAGAACAGCGAGGCAACGGAAAGATACCCGAAATGCGCAAGGCACAAAGGCGCGGTCGCAAGCTGTGCCGACGTGCTCGCCGAAAAGAAAGAAACGCAAGAACGCAATATTCTCTCGCGGATATTCGGCGGGTGTTGATTTCTCTGTTTCGGCGGAATTTTCAAAGGATTTTTACCCGTAAACAGCTCCAAGACTTTATAACAGCACACGTAGGCAAGATTTTGAAAGGGACGGGCAAACAACGCCATACCCAAACATGCGGCAAAGGACAACTGAAAGCCTGCCTCGAATAACGCAGACGGACGGAAACACAAAACGAGCAACGCACCCAACCCAAGCGCCTCCAAGAAATCCTTGTTCAGTCCGCCGAGCTTGGCAAAATAAAAACTTGCGCAAATGACAATCGCTCGCACCACCGACGCCGAAAAACCGCAAATCCCGCCGTAAAACAACAACACGGCAAGCACGCATAAAAACCGCGCGGGTTTCGAAAGATTTTGCAAGGGCGTTTTCTTAATCAACACCATCACAAACCCGAACAACGCACCGATATGTAACCCCGAAACGGCAAACACGTGCGCAATTCCACCATAGCGTATATTATCGAGCAAACCGCGCGCAATCCCGTTCTCGTCGCCCGTGAGCAAAGCAATCGTAACGGCGGCAGACGTTTCGTCCATACCGCTCTCTATCGCTATTTGCAAGCGCGAGCGCAAAAACACAAACAGCGAAAACGTACGCTCGACCACCGCGCCGCTATCCCCGTAGAGCGTGTAATACAGTTCTTCGCCAAGCCCGTATATCGAAATTTCGTTTTTATACAACGCGCCCTTTATTAAAACCCTGTTCCCCACCTCAAAGTTTTCCAAAAACGAGGCGGGCAGGTACGCGACGAGTTTACCATTTTCCGCTTTTCCGTCCACCGTCAAATCCGACAGCACGAGCTCTGCGCCCGCCTTTGTCGCACGCTCCGATTGCAGGCTCGCAACGATGGTAACCTCTTGCCCTTGATAGTCTTTTGCATGCTCAAAAGCGTTTACTTTTTGTAAAAAGGCACAAAACCCAACGGCAAACGCCACGCCGAGCAACAGCACGGCAATCACCCGACGCTTGAACGTGCCGCCGCCGAACAACAGCGCAAGCGGCAAGAGAAAAATGAAAAGCCACGCAGCAAGCCCGTAGAATACGAGCGCATACGCGGCAAAAATTCCCAAACACAGGAACACCGCCGCAAACGCGGCGGGTCTGAAATTAAATACTCTCGCGCCTTTCACGCGCACCTCATGCGAGCGAAATGCGGTCGGACACCGAACGCACGAACAAGCCGCGCTCCTCGCCAAGCGACACACAGTCGTTGACGAACGCGACAAACTTCTCCGTCGGGCGGGCAATCCGCAAGACAGAGGCGACAATCGTTTGAATTTCTTCCATATACAGCGCAACCTTATCTTCGAGCGCGCCTCTTGCAATCGCTACGATTTCATAAGGCGAATAATCCGTTTCGCTCCTCCGCACGGGCTCGCTCGTTTCCACACGGTACTTGTCAAAGCTCGTCGCCTTGTCGCTCTTATGATAATACGCCGTGCCGAAAATACGCTCGTATTTGAACCCACAAAGCGCAATAAGCGCCTGCAAACGGCTTTCGACCTTTGCGCCGTATTTGGTAATCCCCAAGCTCCCGAGCGTTCTGCGCACGAGGAAATCGTAGGAAATAGGCTCTTCCGCCGCCACGACGGCTTTAAGACGCGCTAAAATTTCCTTGTCGTTCTCACCCGAAGTAACGAACGTTGCATTTTCAAAGCGTTGTTCAAGGTTGGCTTTCTTATACGTTTTCTTGCTACGGTTAAGCTCTGCGCCGCCTTTTTTATCCGCGCCCGTAAGCTTATCAAGCACGTCCTTAATTTTCTTAATCTCGCGCTTGGGATTATTATAGTAGTTCACGGAGAACAGGCGCAAGACGTTCCAGTTGTTGCGTTTAAGGGTTTGTATTTGCAGGATATTGCGGTCCTTGATAGAAAACCGATTGGGTGCGTCGCACAAAATCGCGAGCAAGAATCTCTGACGGTTTTTCGGGTCGACCACCGCCACGTCAATCTTAAAGCCAGACGCCCCGACGTCGTAGCGGCATTCGTAGCCGTAGGCGGCGAGCTCTTCGGCGATATACTTGCCTATATCCGCCTTTTTTGCCGTCAAATGATTAGACGAAATCGCCAAATTCGTTCTGCCCTTTTCCGCGAAATCAAGGAACGCTTTCAAGCCCGCAACCCCTTTCGACGTGGTCTTGGACAGGTCTATCATTGCGCCCGTCATAGACGAGAATACCACCATTTCCTCTCTCGCACGCGATACCGCCACGTTCAAACGCCGCCAGCCGCCCGCTTGATTGAGTGGACCGAAATTAAGGGACAGCCGCCCCAAACGGTCAGGACCGTAGCAAACGGAGAACAAAATCACGTCCCGCTCGTCCCCTTGCACGTTTTCAAGGTTCTTGACAAACAACGGTTCTTCCCGCTCGTAAGCCTCCCGCTCCAAACGCTTTTCCGCTATCACGGCGGAAAGCCTGCGTTCGATATAGTCTTTCTGTACGCTACTGAACGTAACGACGCCCATGCTCGATTTTTTGAGCGCGGGGTCGGTTAAACGGCGCACCACCTCGTCCACGAGCATATCGCCCTCCGCTTTGTTTTTCTTGGTAAAGCCTCTATCGTAGACGCCGTCCTCCACCAACACGAACTTGACTTTGCTATTGAGCGCGTCGGGCGAGGGGAACGTGCAAAGTCGGTTGTCGTAGTACATAATATTCGAAAAGGCAATCAAGCTCTCGTGCTTACTCCGATAATGCCACGTCAAATGCCGTTGCGGCATATTGATTGCAAGACAATCGTCTAAAACGCTTTCCATGTCCTCGTTTTCAAGGTTCTCCTCGTCCACGAAATTCGTGTGGAAGAACGAAGTCGGCGGCAACTGTTTGGGGTCGCCCACGACGATAGCGCTCTTGCCGCGTGCAAGCGTACAAATCGCCTCTGCCGTCGGGATTTGCGACGCCTCGTCGAAAATTACGAGGTCAAACAAACCGTTTTCTGCCTGCAAATACTGCGAAACGGTTATCGGGCTCATCAGCATACAGGGCGCAAGCCGTTTAATCAGCTCGGGGATTTCCTCGAACAGTTTACGAAGTCCGTTACCGCGTAAATTGGATTTTTCAAGACGCGCAAAATTCGCCACTTCCAAGCTCAAACTGCCCTCCGTATCCGGCGTCGGAATACGCGAAATAAGCCGCGAGCGAATCGCCTCTTTGGTGAGTCGCGAGAACTCCTCCATCGTCAAGCGCAAGCTCTCCGCGCGCTCTTCCAGCACCGCCGCCGAGAAATGGGACAGCACGGGGTCAAGCGGGATATTCGTCTGCAAGAAATTCTTGTAGACGTTCTTTTCAAAGCTATCGATAATGTTTTCGCTCGTAACCGAGCCGTTTTCGAGCGCGTCCGTCATAAACGTCAGCCCCGATTCGTCGAGGGCTTTCGCCGTCTTTTTATACATACACCACGACGCGAGCATATCGACGTTTTCAATCAGCGCGCCCGCTTTGGACACGTAGTAATCCAGCACGTCCTCTTCGGGCGTTTTGGCTTTATCCGCCGCCGTCGCCAAAAGGAAACTCTCTTCGGCTTGCGCAAAGCTATCCAAAGACGCAATCAAGCCGTTGAGCACGGGCAACGAATACCCGTTCGCCGCGCGGATACACATGCTGTTAAAGCTGTCGGCGTTATAATCCATAAACACCGCCGCGCAAAGCTCGTGCAGACGGTAAAGCTCGTCCAAGAAATGCAAGCGCGCGTCGAAGAAATCCACCCTGCCGAAGGCGAACGTGAAATACTGCGAAAGGCTCGTAGACGTTTTAATCCGTTCCATTGCCTCGTAAATCGCGTGCACGTTTTCTAGCCGCGAGAAAATTTCCTCCTTTTCCATAGGCGCAAACGACACTTTTGAAAGCTTTTTCAAAACGTTTTTAACCGTCTTATTTTTCTCCGCGTCCTGCTCGCCGCGCTCCAACCACTTGCCGAGCTCTTTGTATTCTTTGGATATATCCACGAGCTTTTTATGCGCCTTGAAATACTTCTCCAAGCACGCGTCCAAACGCTTATTCGCGTTGAAAAAGACGTAGAAATCCTCCTCGTTGACTTTGAAATACTTATGCAGCTTTCCGCTCGATAAAAGCCGTGCAATCTCGTAGAGCCCGTCCAGCTTTTTCCTTGTGAGCGTGCTGATTTTTTGGCGGTAGAGTTCCAAAAACAGCGCGACGTAGTTCTTCAAATGCTTAATCTCGGCAATCACCACCTCCGATGCGCAATACAGAGAATCGCGCACGGACAGGTCGTATTCCGTCAAATTTACGTTCGAAAACGGGGAATTGTAAACGCCGCCGCATTCTTTCGCCGCCGCCGCAGCCGCCACCATCATTCTTTCATACGAATCGATTTTCTCTTTTGTCAAGCCGTCGTAGAACGTGCTTTCAATATTCATTATATCGGGCGCGTTCTTATTTTTAAGACAGGTGAGCAACGCCTCGTACACAGACACGCCAAGCCGACGTTTTTTATGGAGCGCGACGAGCGGCTCGGACAAATCGGCTTTCATCTGAATAATCGACTGTGCCTTTTCCGCAAGTGCAACGCTTTCCTGTCCACCCGCAAGCGCGAGCGTGGACGAGAGCTTTTGTAAAACGTCCGATTTGTTCGTCTTATTCGAATGGAGCTCCAAGCAAAATTCACCCAAACCAATTTGGTCAAGACGTTTTTTAACAACGGACAAAGCCGCTTGTTTTTCCGCCACGAACAGCACCCGCCGCCCCTCGTAGAGCGCGTTTGCAATCATATTCGTAATCGTTTGCGATTTTCCCGTACCGGGCGGGCCGTGCAAGACGAAACTTTTCCCCGTTTGCGAAAGCGCGATTGCCGCCCATTGCGACGAATCGGCAGGCAAGGGCGTGAGCGTCGTTTCAGGACGCGCCTCGTCCTCTTTCACACATTCTTCGACGTTCCCCGTCCACACGGCGTTCTCCATAAACGCTTTGACGATTTCGTTCTTCGAAAATTCGCCGATATTCTTGCGTAAATCATACCACATTTGATAACGGGAGAAGGACAGCGCGGCAATATACGTATCGTCGTAGACCTCCCAACCGCGCATATTCAAAACCTCCATTCTCACCATTGCGAGAATTTCGGAGATTTTCAAGCCTTGTAGCATACCGCTTAAACCGCGAATATCGATATTGAATTCCTGTTTGAGGTATTCAAGGAGTGTGGAATTGACGGACGGTTCTTCGTCCGTGAGCGACACGGCATAGCCCGCGCCCCCTTTACTCTTTTTCAAGAGTACGGGTTGCAAAACGAGCGGTGCAAAATGCTGTGCGCCGTCCTCACGGGTATACCATTTCAAAAACCCGAGCGCAAGATAGAGTATTTTAGCGCCCGACTCCTCATACGTTTCCTTATTCTTTCTGATAAGCCGCGTAACTGTTTCCGCAAGCGTTTGCTCGTCTAAATACGTTCTCAAAATCCCCGAACGGTTTTCTAGCGCAATCAGCTCGCGCATAGCCTTGACTTCTGCGCTTGCGCCGAATTTAACGCCGCGTTTCGCAATCGCCATAGCCTCCGCGTTTGCGGGTGCGAATGCAAGCTCGCCCTCTTTTGTGAGCGCGTCGAGCGTGGAATCGGCGTCGGCGGAGAGTAAATGCACGGCGGATTTTGCCGACGAAAAATGCAACAACGCGTTTTTCATAGACAAATCGAGAAGTCGGCGTTCCCATTGCTTGTCTTTGGTCTGTTCGCCGTCAATGGAAAGCTTACGCCTTGCCGTCAAATCCAACGGCGCGGCGTCGGGTGCAACGTCCTCTTCGGATAAAATTTCATAACCTTTCAAGTTCCGCGCACGGAGCGGCAACGGTTTAACGCCCGAAATACGGCAACGGTGCACGTCGATATACCGCTCGTAATAACCTGCCGCAAGCTTGTCCTTGAAATGCGCTTCCGACGTCGCATACGCCGCATTTTTATCGGAGAACAAATCCTCCACGTCGAAAAAGCTGACGTTATTAATCCCGTCCGAGCAATACGCCGCAAGTCTTGCCGTGTCGTCGGACACGGTATCGAGAAAACAGCTTTCAAACAGCCAAACGCCGCAAGCGATTTCCTTTTCCCCAACGGCAAGCACGGCGTGAAAGCCCATATGCTCCAAGCACGCGCAGGCAAACAAGCCCATTTCCAGCGCACTCGCTTGACGGGTGGAAAGAATTTTTACCCCTGCGCCCGCCGAAACGGGACGGGTTATGTCCGCCTCTTTTTTGCTCACGCCCAGCTTACGCAAAGAGGCGTAGAGCGCGGCAATCGCCTTTCGCACGGCATTCTTGTCGTTGCCGATATAGCCGCCGAGCTCGGACTCTGCGTTCCATTTTTTAAGCTGTTCTAAAACGTCCTCTTGCAGTTTCACGCAATCGGCAAGTCTTGGCCGAACGAACGCGGCAAGCTGTTCCACGTTCCCGCCTACACCCTGCCAAAAATCGAAAGGCAGGGTAACGAGCGTAAATTCCGCGCTTGCCAGCACTTTTTTCTCTTTGCGCAAAAGCACTTCGACCCTTTCCGTTCTCACTTCGTCCGCGCTCGCAAAATACAGCGGCGACAAAACGTTCCCCAGCTCGATTTCCACCGCGCTTTCGAAAGGTATCTCATGGAGCTGTTTTTCACAGGGAATGAGCATACCGTTGTCGTTGACGACAACAAGCGTCAAGCCCTCTATCCCCTCGTCGCCTGCATTCTTGACTTGCAAAGACGAAAAGAGCGGTCTGCATGAAAAATAATCGGCGTAGGAGACGACCTTTGCCGCCTCGCCTACAATCGACAACCATTCTTCCCATTTCTTCGTTTTTTGCGCCATACCCACCTCGCTATGCTATTCGCCTTTCTATTATAAACGATTTTCCAAAAAAAAGCAACCTCCGCAATACGCATTTCACAAGGTTTTTTTCTCCCCGCACATTCCCCTTCAAAATTTTTAAGAAAAAATTGTTTTTATGCCGAAATTCACTTGACTTTTTAATACTATGCAATATATAATATTATGCGTAGAGAGGTATGCAATGGACGCACAGTTAAAAAAGGGTTTATTAGAGGTATGCGTGCTGTCGGCGATTCGAAAGGAGGAGTCCTACGGCTATAAAATCATCTCCGACCTTGCGCCGTATATTGAAATTTCCGAATCGACGCTATATCCGATTTTGCGGCGTTTGGAGCAAAGCGGCGCCGTCAAGACCCGTTGCACGGAGCATAACGGGCGATTGAGGCGATATTTCAAGCTCACGCCGACGGGATTGCGGAAAATCGAGGAATTTATCGAAACAATCGACGAATTCGAACGGATTAGTAAATTTATTTTACAAGGAGAACGGGAATGACACAAAAAACATGGGAAAAACAGCTTTCAAGGCGTTTGAAGGACCTGCCGAAAACCGAACGTAAACAAGTGCTCGACTACTACCGTGAAATATACGGCGATAAATTGGAGGCAGGCTTTTCGGAAACGGAAATCCTCGACGAATTCGGCTCACCCGAAGAATGCGCAACGCGTATTTTGGCAGGCGAGGGCATAACCCCCACCAAAGCGGAACGCAAAAATCCAAGACTTTCTCCCGCCGCAATCGTCGGTATGTTCTTTTTATCTCTAATCTTTATTTTACCGCTTGCCATTGTCGCCTTGTCGCTCGTTATCACCTTTTTCGCGCTCACGGTATCGGGCGTAGGGATTGCGCTCGCGGGCGTAGTCTATGCAATCGGCGCACCGCTCCTTTCTATCGGTTCGCTTTCGGCGGCAGGAATTTTTGCGCACTTGGGGTTTGGTCTTGCCCTGTGCGGCGTGGGACTTTTGCTGTTCGCCGCATTCAAGCCTTTGACCGAATACGTTGCGATAGGCACGGGCAAGACGCTCGCATTTCTCTATAAAGGGAGGTTTTTCTAATGAAAATAGTAAAAATCGTTTTATGGCTCGGCGTTGCACTTTTATTTCTTGGCGCGATTATCTTCGGCGTCGCGTTCGCTTATTCGGGCTTTGATATTCAGTTTTTATCTAACGTACAAACCGAATATAAAACCTTTGAAGAAAACGCGGATAACGAAATCACTTCCCTTTCTATCGACTACAACACAGCGGAAGTCGTTGTCTACGTTTCCGACGATATTGACGCGCTTTCGGTGCAATATCCGCAAAAGCAAAACAAAAAAGGAGAAAACCTCGCGGTAATCATCGTGCAGGAAACGCAAAACGCCCTTTCGATTAAAGAAACACCGAAACCTGCTTTCTTCTCTTTTGATTTCTCCCAACCCACCGTAAGCGTTTATCTGCCGCAAGAGCGTGTCTACACGCTAGATTTACAAACGACTACGGGCACAATACGTTTAGCAAGCGGCAATTTAAGCGTTTCGAAAATCACGTTACAGGCAACTACGGGTATGATTTCCACCAAAGATTGCGCCGTATCTTCTGCGGGCGAAGCGTGTTTTGAAACGACTACGGGCATTGTAAACGTAGGCGAATTATCCGCGCAAACGGTTGTTTTGAAAACGACCACAGGACTTTTAACGGCGCATAAAACCATCACGGCTGAAACTTCCGTTTCCATAGAAACCACAACGGGCTCGATAAAAGCGCTGGACACAATTACCGCTAATACCGTTACGGCAAAAGCGACTACGGGCGATTTGAAAATCACAGCCGAGATATACGCAAATGCAATCACTTTGGAAACGACGACGGGTGATTTGAACGCGCGGCTCGGTGGCAAAAAAGCAGACTACTCTATTCTCGTGGCACAGTCTACCGGCAAGAGCAATATATCTAAACAAACGGGTGGAACAAAAACGTTGAACGTTTCCTGCTCTACGGGCGATATTTACGTTACCTTTGCCGAATAAATCAATTTGTATAGAAAAACGCCCGTTCTTGCAAAGAACGGGCGTTTTTCTATTTTTCCTTAATCGTTTAAGTATTGAGATACGGCGAAAGAAAGCTTATCTACCACTTCCTCCAAATCCCCGAACAGCATACACCCTGCCGCGCGGATATGACCGCCGCCGCCGAACGTACCTGCAATCTTGTTCACGTCTGCGTAATTTTTGGAACGCAAAGATATTTTATATTTCCTGTATTCGACTTCCATCACCGACGCCGCGACTTCGACGGTATCGACGTTCAAGGGAAAATCAACGAACCCCTCCGTCATACCGTTATCCGCGCCGCATTGTTTCATCGCCGCGCGCGTGATAGAAATGAGCGCAAATCTGTCGTCGAAGAAATACCGCATACCGCTCATCACCTGCGCATGCAACGCCGCGCGGGCTTTGGATTGTTTTTTGAACAGCTGATAGTGATAATACCGCACGTCCGCACCTGCCGCCGCAAGCTTTGCCGCAAGCGAAAACGTCTCTTCATTCACGTCGTCGTGCGAGAAATTCCCCGAATCCGTGAGCAGCCCCACGAGCAGATATTCCGCCGTTTTTTTCGTGAGCGGCGCACCCAAGCAGTCAATCAATGCCGCCATGTTCATACAGTTCGCCGCGCACTCGCGTACAAAATTCCAATCCGCGAAACGGTCATTGGAAATATGGTGGTCGATATTGACGGTATCCACCCGTTTCCTTTTCGCCGCCAAAAAAACGTCGGAAAGCGCGCCTAAACGTTGCAAATTGCTACAATCCACGCAAACGAGCAAATCAAATTCCCCTTGCGGCGTTTTTCTAACCTTGTCAATGCCGTTAATAAACGCAAGATTAGAGGGAATATCCGTTTCCACGCAAACTTGGTTTTCAATCCCCAAATCACAAAGCGCGGCAGAAAGCGAAAGCGCGCTCCCAAACGCGTCGCCGTCGGGGCGCATGTGCGTGAATATAGCCACGCTTTTCGCTTTTTTTATACACTCTGCAATCTGTTCCAAATTTACGTTCATATATCCTATCCGTTATCCTAAAACGCATAGTTTCAATCGCAAAATCCTATTACGACGAAAATATGCGTTTCATTTTTTTAATCTTTTTTAATCTTTTTGAACAGCTCGTCCATCTTCGAGCCGTATTCCATGCTCCCGTCCATGCGGAACGTGAGCGCGGGCACGGTACGCATACGCATTACCTGCGAAAGCTCGTGGCGTATAAACCCCGCGTTTTCCTGTAACAGCGCAAACGACTGTTTGGTTTCTTCGGGAGAAAGCCCGTAGATACTCACGTAGACAATCGCCGTTTTCAAATCAGGCGCAACGTCCGTTTCCGTTACGGAAATCAAGCCTTTCAAATCAGGATTACGGTCTTTAACAAGCCGCACGATTTCGCTGATTTCCTTTTGATATTCCGCGTTCAAGCGAGAAGTTCTCGAAACTTTCATCAGGCTTTGATTTCCTCCGTGATATAACATTCGATAATATCGCCGACGCGGATTTCGTTAAAGCCGTCGATTGCACAGCCGCATTCGTAGCCGTAGTTAACCTCTTTAACGTCGTCTTTGAACCGTTTAAGCTGCTTCACGCCGCCCTCGCAAATCATAATATCCTCGCGATAGATGCGGAGCTTGCCGCCGCGCACAATCTTGCCGTCCGTTACGTAGCAACCCGCAACCGTGCCCACGCCCGTGATATTGAACGTTTGACGCACTTCGCATTTACCCGTGAGCACTTCTTTGAGTTTCGGCGCGAGCATACCTTTGAGCGCCGCCTCCATATCATCCAAAAGTTCGTAGATAATGCGATAACTGCGCACGTCCACTTTCGAGCTTTCCGCGAGCTTTTTCGCTTTGGTATCGGGACGAACGTTGAACCCGATAATAATCGCGTTCGCGCTGTCGGCGAGCATAACGTCGCCTTCGTTAATCGCACCCGCCGCCGCGTGAATGACTTTGACGCGTACTTCTTCGTTCGTCAGCTTTTCAAGCGACTGTTTCACCGCCTCGACGCTACCTTGCACGTCGCCTTTGACAATCAAATTAAGCGTTTGGATTTTGCCCTCTTCCACCTGCGCGAAAATATCGTCAAGCGAAACGCGGCTCTGCTCTTTAATCATGCTCTCGCGTTGCTTGTTCTTTCTTTCTTCCTGTACCTGTTTCATAAGGGTCTGGTCGACCGCCACGATACTGTCGCCCGCGTTCGGCACGTCCTCCAAACCGAGAATAGACACCGCCATAGACGGACCTGCCGCCTTTACGGGCTTACCCTTGTCGTCGAACATAGCGCGCACACGTCCCATTGTCGTACCCGACAGGATATTATCGCCCGTGCGGAGCGTACCCGTCTGCACGATAATGCTTGCCACAGGGCCTTTGCCCTTGTCAAGTTTCGCCTCGATAATCGTACCTTTTGCCGCGCGGTCAGGGTCGGCTTTGAGCTCTTGCATTTCCGCAACGAGGTTGACGGCGTCAAGCAGTTCGTCAATACCTTTACCCGTGAGCGCGGAAACGGGAATCACCATTGTATCGCCGCCCCATTCTTCGGGCACGAGCTCGTGTTCAATCAATTCCTGTTTCACGCGGTCGGGATTGATTTCGTATTTATCCATTTTATTCATAGCGACGATAATCGGCACGTT
>JAFTKT010000050.1 GCA_017453145.1 Clostridia bacterium | reverse complement strand
CGCTTGCGTTCCATACGAAAGTTCCGCAGACGAAAATTTTCCGCGAGGGGATTAGTAATATCAACGCGAAAGACATTGCTTATGGAAAACTTCTCGGTTATACCCTAAAACTGCTCGCAATTGGCAAAAGCACCGAGCGCGGTCTTGAAGTGCGTGTGCACCCGACGTTCGTGCCCGATGCACACCCGCTGGCAAGCGTCAGCGATTCTTTCAACGCCGTGCACTTAAAGGGCGACGCGGTGGGGAATATCATGCTCTACGGTCGCGGCGCAGGCGCGTTGCCTACGGCAAGCGCGGTAGTGAGCGACGTTATCTATGCGGCAACGCATTCGGAGATTAAATATTCGACGTTCAAAAACACGGCGGCGGCGGACGGGTCGGTGAAATTCGTGTCCGATTTCGAAACCGCGCACTACGTGCGCCTTGCGGTAGACGACGAGGCAGGCACGCTGGCAACGGTGAGCGGCATTTTCGGAAAATGCGGGATTTCGCTCGTGGCGGTGTCGCAGATTACGCAGAAGAAAAAGCCGGACGAAGAGGGCAAAATGCGCGTTCCGCTTGTGATTATCACACACAAGACGAGAGAAAGTAATTTTGCTAAAGCGGTGGCGAAAATCAACGCGTCGGGTATCGGCAGAGTGCAGGCGTCCATTCGCGTAGAGCGTTAAAAATTGCACAGAATAGACGTGAAAGAACTAACGGGGTTATTTTATTATAAAATAATCTCGTTTTTTTCGTTGAAATCCTTGATTTTTCAAGGCGTTTTGTGATATAATACAAGGTAACAGAAAAAGAAGGAGAAAAATATAATGAAAAGAGTGTTCAATTTTTCGGCAGGTCCTTCCATGTTGCCCGAGCAGGTGCTCGCAAAAGCGGCGGAGGAAATGCTTTGTTACGAAGACAGCGGAATGTCCGTGATGGAAATGTCCCACCGCTCGCCCGTCTACGAAAAGATTATTGCGGAGGCGGAAACGCTTTTGCGCAAGGTTATGGAAATTCCCGATAATTACAAGGTCCTGTTCTTACAGGGCGGCGCGTCGACGCAGTTTGCTGCCGTGCCCTTGAATTTGATGACCAAAAACGGCAAAGCCGATTATATCCTTTCGGGACAATTCTCCACCAAAGCCGAGCAAGAGGCGCAAAAATACGGCGACGTGAAAGCGGTGGCGTCGAGTAAGGACGCCAACTTCACGTTCGTGCCCCAAACGGATAGAAATTCGTTCAGAGCAGACGCCGACTATGTGCATATTTGTTTCAATAATACCATTTACGGCACGAAATTTCCCTATATCCCCGACACGGGCGATATTCCGCTCGTAGCCGATTTATCTTCGTGTATTTTGAGCGAGCCTATCGACGTGAAAAAATTCGGTTTGATTTATGCGGGCGCGCAAAAGAATATGTCGGCGGCGGGCTTGACCGTCGTAATCGTGCGCGAGGACTTAATCGGTAACGCTCGCAAGGATATACCGACGATGCTCGATTATAAAATTATGGCGGATAACGGGTCTATGTACAACACGCCGCCCTGCTGGTGTATTTATATCGCAAAACTCGTCTACGAATGGATTTTAGAGCTCGGCGGACTCAAAGAAATGAAGAAACGCAACGAGGAAAAAGCCAACCTTTTATACGGGTATTTGGATAGTCAAGACTACTATATCGCGCCCGTGAAAAAGGACAGCCGTTCGATGATGAACGTAACGTTCGTAACGGGGAATGCAGAGCTTGACAAGAAATTTGCAAGCGAAGCGAGCGCGGCGGGGCTCGTCAACCTCAAAGGCCACCGTTCGGTGGGCGGTATGCGCGCCTCCATTTACAACGCAATGCCCAAAGCGGGCGTAGAAACGCTCGTGGCGTTTATGAAAGAATTTGCAAAAAACAATCCAAAGGGCTAAAAAAAGTTGGCAGAGGTGTCTTGACAAACGGAAAAACTTTGATAAAATAGGAGTACGAAGAAAATGTTCAAAGTTAAATTGATGAATAAAATTGCAAAAGTGGGAACGGACGTCCTTTCCCGCGAAAAATACGAGATTAGCGAAACAGTCGAAAACGAGGACGCTATTTTGGTGCGTTCAGCGGCGTTGCACGAAATGCCGATAGGAGAGAATTTGAAAGCGATTGCCCGTTGCGGCGCAGGCGTGAACAATATCCCCATTGAAAAATGCACGAAAGCGGGGGTGGTGGTATTCAACACGCCCGGTGCAAACGCAAACGCCGTGAAAGAGCTAGCCATCGCCGCACTTATTCTCGCCTCGCGTGATGTAATCGGCGGTGTGGAATGGGTAAAAACCTTGAAAGGGCAAGAAAACGTCGCAAAAGCGGTCGAGGCGGGTAAATCCGCGTTCGTAGGATACGAGCTTGCCGGCAAAACGCTCGGCGTTATCGGGCTTGGCGCAATCGGCGGTATGGTCGCAAACGCGGCGATTTCGCTCGGTATGAGCGTTATGGGCTACGACCCGTATATCACGGCGAAAGCGGCGTGGAGTTTAGCTCCCTCCGTCAAACAAGCCGCTGACTACGCGGAAATTTTCAAAACCTGCGACTATATCACGTTGCACGTACCTGCAACCCCGACGACGAAAAATATGATAAACGCAAAGACAATCGCGCAGATGAAAGACGGCGTGCGCATTTTGAACCTTGCCCGCGCCGACCTCGTCAACGCGACGGATTTGAAAGCGGCGATTGCCGAAGGCAAAGTCGCGGCGTATATTACCGATTTTCCGACAGAGGAAACGGTTGGGGAAAAAGGCATTGTCGCAATTCCGCACTTGGGCGCGTCGACGGTGGAGTCGGAGGACCATTGCGCGGTGATGGCGGCACAGCAGCTCGACGAGTTTTTGACTTGCGGCAATATCCGCAATAGCGTAAATTTCCCGACGGTAGGTCTGCCGCGTTCGGAAAATCCACGCGTGTGCATTATGAACGACAATATCCCGAACATGCTTTCACAAATCACGACTGCGTTTTCCGCCAAGCACGTGAATATTGAAAATATGGCGAACGGCTCGAAAGGCGAGGTGGCGTATACGATTGTTGAAACAAACGCGCCTGCGAGCGAGGAAATCGTGCAAACGCTCAAAGCTATCGACGGCGTGTTCGGCGTGCGTGTGTTTGCGTAGGCGCAGAGGAGGGAAAAACGAATGATAACGGTAAAACCCTTTTCCGCGCTCCGACCGAGCTCGCAATACGCAAAGGAATGTGCCGCGTTGCCCTACGACGTGATGTCGAGCGACGAGGCGAGAAAGGCGGTGGCGGGAAAGCCTTATTCCTTTTTACATATCGACAAGGCGGAAATCGACCTTGACCCTGCTATCGGGCTCTACGACGAGCGTGTGTACAAGCAAGCGGCGGACAATTTGAAAAAATTCGAAGCTTGCGGCGTCTACGTGCAAGACCACGTGCGCAAGTTTTATTTCTACCGTCAGGTAATGGACGGGCGCGCGCAGACGGGTATCGTCGGTTGCGCGGCTATTGACGACTATTTGCAAAACAAAATCAAAAAGCACGAGCTCACGCGCGCAGACAAGGAACTTGACCGTATTCGCCACGTAGAAACGTGCGGCGCGCAAACAGGCCCGATATTTTTAGCGTATCGGGACAGCCAAACGCTCAATGCGATTATTCAATCGGAAACGTCGCGCGAGCCGCTCTACGATTTCGTAGCGGACGACGGCGTTGCGCATACCGTTTGGGAAAGCTCTTCTCGGGAGGTGGACAAACGCATTGAACAAGCGTTTGAAGGCGTAGACGCGCTATATATCGCCGACGGCCACCACCGCGCGGCGTCAGCCGTGAAAGCGGGCTTGAAACGCAGGGCGGAAAATCCAGCGTATAACGGGAACGAGGATTATAATTTCTTTCTCTCCGTCATTTTCCCCGCAGACAGCCTGAAAATAATGGATTACAACCGCGTACTTCGCGATTTGAACGGACTTTCGGAGCGTGCGTTTTTGGAACAAGTCAACGCCTCGCTCGGCGAAGTTACGCCGCAAGAGGGGATTTATCGCCCCAAAACCAAGCATGAAATCGGACTGCTTCTCGGTGGAAAATGGTATAGCGTGAAATTCAAGGCGGAGCTCTGCCAAGCGAATTCGCCCGTAGAACGGCTGGATTGCGAGATTTTGCAAAAGCATTTGCTGGCGCCCGTTTTAGGTATCACCGACCCAAGAACGGACAAACGCATTGATTTTGTCGGCGGAATTCGTGGGCTCGGGTATTTAGAACGGCGTTGCACGGAGGACGCGGTGGCGGCGATTTCCATGTACCCCGTGTCTAT
>JAFTKT010000049.1 GCA_017453145.1 Clostridia bacterium | reverse complement strand
TAACGTAAAAAAGGAGTTGGGAAAAATCCAACTCCTTTTCAGTTGCTCTTGGAAATATCAATGTACGGAAACGAGCTTGCCGTTTGCTTTGCGCGATTCCTCCGCCGCAATCCCCATCAAGTGGCTTTCAATCGAGGCTTCGAGCGAGGTCGCCGAGTTTGCCTGTCCTTCGAGCATATCGTATAAGGTGTTGATGAGCACGAAATCCCCACCGCCGTGCCCGTAGCCCGACGCGTCTTTGGACAATTCGCTCGCGTTAATAACGTTCGGCTGTTGTTCGCCGAATTTCCAGAGGTTGAGTGTTTCACTTCGCCCGTCGTAAATAAGCTCGCCGTGCGTGCCGCAGAAAGTAATGCGTCTACCGCCGAGTGCATTAAAGCCCGTCATGAAAAGAGAGGCGGTAACGCCGTTTTCGAAGAGCATATTTGTCATTTGGTGGTCGACGGCGGTGTTGTCGCAATGGTATACGCAACGCCCGTAAGGCCCGTTTTGGATTGCCTCGTACAGTTTTTCTTCCGTCAGCGGCGGTGTGGCGATAACGCTATACGGCCAACCGTCGGTGGGGCACTTCGACAGCTCTTTCCAACGGTCGATATAAATACGCTTTGCGCTATACGGGCACGTATCGACGTATTTGCAGTCCACGCACCGCTTTGCACTGCCTTCGGGCGCGTTGCTTGCTTTGAAATGTGTCAAATCGCCGATAGACGACACGTTCACGCATTTGGATTTTGCGAAAAATTGCAGATAATCAAGGTCGTGGCAGCATTTCGCGAGAATCATAGGGGTGCTTTGCTCGGCGTTCCGCCAGTTTCCGCGCACGTAGCTGTGCGCTTGATGCCAATAACCGACTTGCTCGTATGCCTGTATACTGACGAGCTTTCCAATTTCGCCGCTATCGATAATTTCCGCCGCTTTACAATACGCGGGCGCGTAGCGCAAGACGTGGCAAACGAGTGCTTTGCAATTATATTTCTTCTGTGCCTCCAACAGCGCAAGACATTCCTCGCGGCGGTCGGTAATCGGCTTTTCGAGCAGAATATCATAGCCCGTTTCAAACGCTTTCATAGCGTGTCCGAAATGGTCCTTGTCCTGCGTGCCGATGACGAGCAAATCAGCGCGTTTGGTTTTGAAAAATTCGTTTTCGTCTAAAAAACAGTTTTGCTTGTCAACGCCGAACGTTTCGCTCCAACGGTTCAGCCGCGCTTGCTGTAAATCGCAAAGCGCAACGATTTTGAATTTCTCGGGCAGTTTCGCGAGTAGCTTACCGTATGTATCCGCGCCCCTTGCGCCCGTGCCGATAATGGCAACTGTATAAATTTTTTTCATAAGATATTACCTCCGTAAATATGGTATGTCTTTATTATAAAATAAAAAGGAAAGAAAATCTTCCCTTTACACGTCAATTTTATGTCAAAAATTGATATTTTATTTTTTTGGCGATTTACCGCATTCCCGTTTGTAGGCACGGTAGAAAGTGTTCAAGGATTCAAAACCGCAGGAAAAGGCGATTTCAGCAACGGAGGTTTTGGGACTGGACTGTAAAAGCTCGACCGCGCGCTTAATCCGCAGCCGCGATACGTAGTTTTTCCAGTTCTCGCAAAGGTGCTTGTGTAAAAGACGGGAAAGGTGCTCGCCTGAATAGCCGAACCGCTTTGCGATTTGCAAAAGGGATAACTCCTCGTCGAGATGATTTTCGGCGTAGTGCAAGATTTCACAAACGAGCGAGCTTTGTTTGTTGGTTTGCCGCATGACAAAAACGTTGGTTTCCGCTATTTTTGATAAAAGAATTTGTAAAATCCCCTCAAAAACAGACGGTTTATAGACGGTTGCCTCTTTGTAAAGCTTATAAAGTTGGGAAAGGAACGCAAAGTCGGAAAAGCGAAAAAACTTTTCAGGAACAAGACCTTTGTTTTGCGTGAAAAACCGCTCGAAAAACGTTTTCTCGCCGACGACTACGTAGACGAGCGAATCGGAGTTGGCGGGATAAGCATGCACGCAAAAACTGTCGCAAAAACAAGCGTCGTTTGCTTGGAGCGTACGCGTTTGCCCGTCAATGGTTATTTCGATTTCGCCCTTTTCCACGAACAGGAGCTCAACGGCGCTGTGAAAATGCGCTTTGGTGTCGATGGCGGGGCGGTGCTCAAATAATACGTGTCTTTTTTCGTCTGCTTTTTTCTCATAAGTGCTCATACACGTATTATATCAAAAAATGATATAAAAGTCAAACGCTTTGCATAGCCTTTGCAAAAGGTGTGAGGAGGCGACAAAACGCCAAGTATACAAAAAAAGGAAAACGGGCATACTCTGTTTAATGAATGACATTAAAGGAGTATGCCCATGAATCCATTTAACGAAAAACCGAGAGCAATCGAAAAGGATTTCCAAAACTGGAAAGAAATGTATCCCAAAACCTATGATAAACGCGCGATAGACCCGTATACGAAAACGCGTATTATCCTCATGAACGGCACGGAGTTTGAGGCGAACTGGTTTTCTCATCAATTCGCGCGGCACGTCTGCGACAATAATTTGCGTCGGGATATTGCCATGACGCGTATGATTGAAAAACAACAGCAACTTAAAATTTCGCTGTTAAAGCCTGAAAACGAGAGCATTTTAGAGCATACGATTGCCTACGAACAGCTTGCAGTCGACCTCACGGCAGAGCTTGCCAAACGCGAGCTCGACTGCGACGTGAAAACGGCGCTCGATTTTGCCTTGCTGGAAGATTTCGACCACCTTTACCGCTATGCGAATTTGCTTGAAATGGAGCAGGGGATAGCGGCGGAATGGCTTGTAGGGCGGTATACGGAGATTATGCCGGGCAGACCGACGATAGCGCACCACAGATGCCCGCTCGATAACGTAAAGAGGAGCATTAACGCCAAAACGTCGGATACGCAAACGGTGCTTTCGACTTTGATAATCACCGCCGCCGAACAGCAAACGATGAACTATTATATGAACGTTACGAATTTTGCGACGACGGATATAAGCCGTAAGCTGTATCAAGAAATCGCGCTTGTGGAAGAGGAGCACGTTACGCAATACGAATCGCTTGCCGACCCTGCCGCAACGTGGCTGGAAATGCTGCTTTGGCACGAATACGCCGAGTGTTATTTATATTGGTCGTGCTACAAGACGGAAACGGACGCCTATATCAAATCGCTTTGGGAAGAAAACCTTGCTATGGAAATCGGGCATTTGCATAAGGCGGCGGAGCTTTTGAAGAAATATGAAAAGAAAGAATGGCAGGAAGTCATCAAAGCTCCTGAATTCCCCGCGCCGCTCTCGTTGCATGAGAATATCGAATACGTGCGTAATATTTTGGGTAATACAGTACAATATACCTCGCAAAAAGAAGAGTATAGACGTTTGGAGGATTTACCGGAAAACGCCGATTTCTTCCGCTATCAGGAGATTATCAATCCAAACGTGCAGATTGTGCCGTCGCATAACGTGATTAAACAGTTTATTACAAAACGTGGCGCGGACTACCGTTATCAGGTTGCGCCGAGTCCTGTGCCAGAACTTCGTAATCGCAGGGAGGATAACACTTCGGTAGGCAGAAAACCGCGCGCCGCCGATAGCACGAACTTTGAGTGTAATAAGAAATAAAGCGCAAAATAACGCCCCGCCCGCTTGCACGCAAGCGGGCGGAGTTTTGCTGTGTAAAACGGAGTTATTTAGCGTTGTCTTTCGGCGGTTCTGCAAGTGTAAAACCATAGTCGATGTTCGGGTTGACGGCAAGCAACGCACGCACCAAATCCTCGTTCCATTCCGCCGCGACGCTCACCGTGATATACGCCTCCCCAAAATACACCGACAGCTTTTTCAAATCACGGTCGTAGAGTAACGACGTAATGTCGGAAATCTCGTATTTACTTTTAATAATTCCGAACCGAATTACGAATTGTTTTTCCGTAGCCACGTATTCCGAGCGAATGAGCAGGGATACGACGATTACGATACAAAAAAGGCAAACTGCGATTAAAAAAGGGTATTTCAGTACGTCGTTAAAGCCTTTGATTCCAAAGTAAATGATGCGCCAAACGGAAACGCCGATTCCCAAAAAGCAAAGAAGGAGCACCGCAACGCAAAGCAGAATGATGACGGGCGAAAACCGAATACGGAAACGCCGTGTGTTTTGTTGTTCTTGTTTCTTGTCCATATCTCTATTATAACATGTCAAACGCAAAAAAGCAACCGCAAAGCGTCCTATGATGCTTGCGTTTTGTGAAAATTGAGAAAAATTTTTTCTTTTTCTCAAAGAGGCGTTTGGAAAACTTGCCAAAGTCGAAAATTCGTTGTATAATAATATGGTTATGAAAAATCAATCTACGGTGCAAGAAGAAGAAAAAATAGCGGAAAGAGAACGCAAGCAATACGTCAAGATGACGCAAACGTCAATGCCTCGCCTGATTATCGGTTTGGGAATTCCCACCACGCTCAGCATGATGGTAACGTCTTTATACAACCTTGCCGACACGGCGTTCGTGTCGATGATTGGCAACGACGCGGTAACGGCGGCAGTGAGCAACCTGCTCGCCTTGATGTCGGTTATTCAAGCAATCGGTTTTACCTACGGCATGGGTAGCGGTGCAATCGTATCGCGGCGTTTGGGCAAGCGCGACTGCGTCGGCGCAGACACGGTAGCCTCCTCCGCCTTTTTTATCTCGCTTTTGAGCGGGCTTGTCATCACGGTTT
>JAFTKT010000048.1 GCA_017453145.1 Clostridia bacterium | reverse complement strand
TTGCCGAACGTTAAAATTATTCTTTGCGAACCGTTCGTTCTCAAAGGCTTGGCAACGGAGGAAAATTACGACAAGTTCTTAGCGGTTAAAGATTACGCGAAAGTCGTGAAAAAACTTGCGACAGAGTTCGGTTGCGAATTCTTGCCGTTGCAAGAAAAGGTAGACGAATACGCGGCAAAGCACGGCGTGCCAGCTTGCCTTCGCGACGGCGTACATCCCGCAATCGGCGGCGCACAACTGATTGCTAACGAATGGCTCAAATTTTTCAAAGAAAAAATCGATAAATAAAAGATAGCCGCGCAGGGCATGCCCTGCGCGGCGTTCGTTATGCGGCTATTTAATGCTTGTTTTGTATTCACGCGGGGTCATGCCCGTATATTTTTTGAACACTAAACTGAAATGAGAAACGGAATCGAAATACAGTTTACCCGAAACGCTTGCAAAAGAATTGCCGCGCCGAATCAGCTTTTTTGCTTCGTCGATTTTCAGCTTTAAGTACGTTTGATAAATGCTCATGCCCGTCTTTTTCTTAAAGAACGAGCAAAGTCTTGTTTTTCCGTAGTGGAGTTTTGCGCACAAATCGTCGAGGGATAACGTGTCGTAGATTCGAGAGGATAAAAAGCACACGATTTCGTCTTGTAAATCGTTTGAGGAGGTGATTTGGGACACGAAATATTCTTGTTGATGGCTTTGATTATTCGCTTGGCGGAGCATATAAATCAATAACAGCTCCAACTGATTTTTAAGCACCTGTTCGCCGCCGAGATTAGGCTTTTCTTTGAGTTCCAGCTTGTTGAGGTCGGGGTCGAAATCGGGGATTTTGAACGTTTCGTTCGCCTCCGACATCACGTTTTGTAAAAGATAACGGTATTTATCGGGAACAGAGTATTGCTTATCCTCAAAAAACGACATACTCTCCGAGCGACACTCAAAGGATATGATAAAAATATTCGGCTCTTCGTCCAAACACTCTACGCGGTGGCTTTGGTCGGGCTTTATAAACGCCATTTCGCCCTGTTTGAGCAGGGCTTTTTCTCCGTCCTTGACGATATAAAAATCCTTTTTATCCGCATAAATAAGCTCCCAAAAATCATGCCGTTCCTCTTTGGAAACATAGTGCTTTTCAGGCTCTTGGTAGTGAATAGTAACGATTTTTTGCACGTTAAGAAAGTTTGCGATTTTGTGTTTATAAAATTTTTTCTTCGCCGTTTGTACCATAATTGTATTTAGTATACCACTTTTCTTTTGATTTGTAAAATCTTTCGCAGATGAAATTGTGAAATATTTTATAAAAAAAGAGAAATAATTTCTATTGCAAATTATAAAATTCGTAGTATAATTAAAATAAGAACAAACAAGGAGAGGAAAATTATTATGAAACAACCTGTTTTGGATAAGCAATTTTACCCTATGATTAAAGCCTTGAACGACTTTGATAAAACCGTCGCAAAAAGCGGCAAACCCGTCAAGGTAACCCTCGTTGCAGAGCGTAGCGGTGGCTATAACTACGTGTATACGTATAACGCCTTGCAAGACGGGATTGACGATAAGTTGAATTTCCGTGTGGCGGAAAGACTTGCAAAAACCATTCTTTGGGTAGTTGGCGGCTATAAAATCTACGTCGCAGGCAGTAAATCTATTTATGAATATTTGAAAAAAGCGTATACGAAAGAGGGGCTTCGCGCGTTCGACGTCGACTTTATGAGCGGCGTCTACGAAAAGCCGTTTGAAGTCGTTTGGCTCAACGAAAACGAAATCCCCGAACAAAAGAACTGTTCCGTGCGCGTGGGCGGTTATTTGAAAGGTTGCCGCATCGGGTTTGACGCAGGCGGTTCGGACAGAAAAGTGAGCGCGGTAATCGACGGCGAAGTCGTTTACAGCGAAGAGGTCGTCTGGAACCCGAAGGTTACGGAAGACCCCACGTATCACTATAACGAAATTTTGACGGCAATGAAAACGGCGGCGTCCAAAATGCCGACGGTAGACGCAATCGGCGTATCGTCTGCGGGCGTATACGTTGACAATAAAATCATGGTCGCGTCGGTGTTCATCAAGGTTGACAAAGAAAAGCACTGCGACTACGTGAAGAATATGTATATCAACGTCGCCAAAGAAATGAGCAAAGAGCTGGGCAAGGACATTCCTTTGGAAGTGGCGAACGACGGCGACGTAACGGCGCTTGCAGGTGCAATCGATTTGGAAGACAACGGCGTGCTGGGGATTGCAATGGGCACGAGCGAGGCTGTCGGCTATATCAATACGAACGGCGGCATCAACGGCTGGCTTTCCGAGCTTGCGTTTGCGCCCGTTGATTTCAACGAAAACGCTATGCAAGACGAATGGAGCGGGGATTTTGGCGTAGGCTGTAAATATTTCTCGCAAGACGCGGTTATCAAGCTTGCAGAGGCTGGCGGCTACAAGTTCGCGGACGGCTTGACTCCTGCGCAAAAGCTGAAAGAAATCCAAGCCCTTATGGACAAGGACGACCCGCTTGCAAAACAAATCTACGAGGATATAGGCGTATACCTTGCCAACACCATTCCGTTCTACGCGAAGTTCTATGACATCAAACATATGCTGTTGCTCGGCAGAGTAATGGGCGGCAAAG
>JAFTKT010000047.1 GCA_017453145.1 Clostridia bacterium | reverse complement strand
CTGAAATCGTCGGAAACGAAAATACAAACGAACACCGCGACAAAGAAAGACAGCAGATTGATATTACACATGCTCGTCATATCCATTGTCATAGCCGCGCTCATATCGCCACCCGCCGTGCCGATAATCTGCCACACGGTTTTGAAACCCTCTATCACCGTTTGTTCCCCCGTTTGCGGGTTGGTGGAAACCGTTCCGTCCATCATGGTCGTCATCACTAAAATGAGTATGGGCATCACGAAACAGCTACCCACGACGATATAAAACAACGGCGTTTTTAACATTCTCCGAAAATCCACTTGGAGCATACTTTTCAGCCGTTTATAAAAGCCGTTGCGCGCAAACGCAACCGTTGCATTCTTTTCCACGTTATCTGCCCTCCTTGCCGTTCATTAAATCGATATAATATTCTTCCAAACCGATTTTATCCGTTTTAATTTCGCTTATCAACACCCCGTTTTCATATAAATACGTAACGAGCTCTTCGGGCTTTTTCGCATCATACACGCGAATATACCCTTTCTCGTCCTCTTCCACGCGTGCATAACGGCAGGACAGCAACGCTTTGGCTCTTTGCTGTTCTTTCGCCTGTAACGCGATATACGTTCTGCAATCCGCTTCGAGCTCTGCTGCCGTCATTTCCCGCAACATTCTGCCGCCGCGTATAATGCCGTAGTGCGTGGCTATCTTTTCCAGCTCGCCGAGTATGTGCGAGGAAACGAGCACCGTGCAAGCGCGGGTTTTCGTAATCTCCGTGAGCACCTCGCGCATAATACGCATACCGTCGGCGTCCAAGCCGTTAATCGGTTCGTCTAAAACGAGCAGGTTCGGGTTGCCGAGCAGTGCCATTGCGATACCGATTCTCTGTTTCATACCCAACGAACAGTTTTTGTATTTATTAGACGCCGCACCCTCCATACGCACCGTTTTCAATGCCTCGACCACTTCCCGTTCCGCGTTCGGAACGCTCAAATTTGCCGCTTGGAGCATCATGTTCTCCCACACGGTGCAATTCGGAAAGCAACCGGGCGATTCAATTAATACGCCGATTTTTGCCCGAACGTCTGCGTCCGTGTAGTCTTTCCCGAAAAGCTTAATCTGTCCGCCGCTCGGACGGAGTAAGCCGCAAATCATTTTTTCCGTCGTCGATTTCCCGCTTCCGTTCTCGCCGATAAAGCCGTAAATTGCGCCCATAGGTACGCTCATATTCAGCCCGACGACGGCTTGCTTTTCGCCGAAATTTTTCGATAAATTTCTGATTTCTATTGCGTTTATTGCCTGCATATTCACCCCTCCTTTTAGTACACGTCGCTTTTATAGAGTATCGCCGTGCCGAGCACGTTATAAATAACCGTCCACGCCGCCGACGTCAGCATGCACACGACTATCGTTACGATATTACTACCCAAACAGGCGTAGACGGACGCGCCGTATAAGAATACGTTCAAAATAGGCGTATTGCCGACAAGCGAGCCGATACCGATTATTAAAATGCCTGTGCCGAAGAAGAACGAAGAGGCAATCGAAACGCCGAAATATTTCCTGAAAATGATATTAAGGAAAGTATACAGGCTTGCCCAGCCCAAGCTCATCACCGTTTTGCCCACGATTGCGCAAACGAGATTGCCGAAATTGACGGAGAAATCCGTTTGCGTGATAGCGCCCGCGACGATTGCGCCGAGCAGATACGTGCCGCACATACACGCCATTGCAAACGCACAAGAGATTGTTTTCGAAATCATATAATCTTGCTTTTTCGCGTGCGTGGTGAAAAGCTGTTTCACGTAGCCGCTTTTATAATCGTGCCCGATAAAAATAGAAACCATAATCCCGCCGAAAATGAATACCATATTCATATTCGCGTATTTTTCAATGCCCTCGAACCCGTAGATAGGCGTCGCCGCCGCAATCGCCTGCCAAACGTTGGTAAACAAAGGCGCAGAGGGCTCGCCGTTCGGGCCTGTCATGCCCGTCATGGCAATCAACATCGCGGGAATAATCGCCGCAATCCCAAGAAAGATATAATACAACGGCGTGTGAAACAAACGGTAGAAATCCACGCCGAGCATACCCTTTAACCGCTCGGAAAAAGTCGGGGATTGAAAGCTCAACTGTGTTTTATTGTCGATAACCGTCTTCATAACACGCCCTCCTTTTTGGACATCAGTTCGATATAGTATTCTTCCAAACCGATTTTGTTCTTTTTGATTTCCCGCACGACGTGCCCGTTTTTATACAGGTACTCCACAATGCTTTCCGTATCGTCCACGTCATAGACGCGCAAATATTCCTCTTCCTCGCGTACCTGCCCGAACCGTTCGTGCAAAACCGCTTTCGCGCCCTGCATGTCCTCCGTTTTAAGCGATACGAATACACGCGCCCTGCTCTCCATTTCCTGTGCCGAAAGCTCTTGTATCATTCTGCCTTGACGGATAATGCCGTAGTGCGTGGCTATCTTTTCCAGCTCGCCGAGTATGTGCGAGGATATGAGCACCGTACAGCCGTATTTTTGTGTGATGTCAACGAGTATTTCCCGCATAATACGCATACCGTCCGTGTCCAAGCCGTTAATCGGCTCGTCCAAAATAAGCAGCGCGGGGTCGCCGAGCAGTGCCATTGCAATACCGATTCTCTGTTTCATGCCCAGCGAGCATTTTTTGAATTTGAGCTGCGCCGAGTCCTCCATGCGCACAATCGCAAGCACCCGTCTAATTTCCTCTTCGGGGTTTTTCAGATTTAAGTTAATCGCTTGCATCATTAAATTGTTCCACACGCTCGAACTCGGAAAACAACCCGCGTTCTCAATTAACGCGCCCACGCGCACACGCACGCCTGCGTCCGTATACTCCCGACCGAACAGCTTGATTTCCCCGCTATCGGGTACGAGATGCCCACAAAGCAACTTTTCCGTCGTCGATTTTCCGCTCCCGTTCTCGCCGATAAAGCCGTAAATCGCGCCAACGGGTACTGTCATATTCAAACGGTCGACTGCGTACATGCCCCGAAAGCTCTTGGAAAGATTTCTGATTTCAATAGCGTTCATTTTCTTCTTTCGCGCCTCCTTCGTTTTCTTGGTTATCAAACGTATTATATCATAGTCTTGTTTGAAAGTTGTATGAGAAATGTTAAATAAATGTAAAAGTACGCGGCGGCGAAGTCTTTGACTGCGCCGCCGCGCTATTCGCTTTTTACCGAGCCTTATTCCAAGCTCTCCACAAAACGCTTAATCCGTTTTAACCCCTCTTCCATATCCGCTTCGGACAGCGCATAGGACAGCCGCACGCAATCGTCCGCGCCGAACGATACGCCGGGCACGGTCGCTACCTTTTCCGCCTCTAACAGTATATCGGCAAAATCCACCGAGCCTTGTATTTTCTTGCCCTGATAACTCTTGCCGTAGACGCCGCCTACCACGAGCATAACGTAGAACGCGCCGTCGGGCTCGACCGCCGCCACGCCGTCGATTTCGGAAATGAGCGCAAGCAATTTCTTTCTGCGGGCATCAAACACGTTTACCATGTCTTGAATCTCCGTTTCCGTCGAGGCGAGCGCCTCTATCGTCGCGTATTGTGAAATAGAGCTCGCGTTGCTTGTCGCGTGGCTTTGGAAAGAATCAATCGCCTTTGCCACGTCTTTGGGCGCGGCGAGATACCCCACTCTCCAACCTGTCATTGCATACGTTTTCGAAACGCCGTTTACGGTGATTGTCAACTCTTTCATCTTCTCGCTGCACTTGGCAATCGAAAAGGGTTTCACGCCGTTATAGCAAAGCTTTTCGTAGATTTCGTCGGCAAGCACGAAAATTTCCGCGTCCTCGCAGACTTTGGCAATCGCGCGCACTTCTTCCTCGCCGTATACCGCACCCGTAGGGTTAGACGGGGAATTGAATATCAACATTTTCGTGTTCGGCGTGATTGCCGCTTTCAGCTCTTCTGCCGTGAACTTGAATTTGTTTTCCTTTTTACATTCGAGGTACACGGGCGTTGCGCCGCAAACCTTGACGACTTCGGGATAAGTAAGCCAATACGGCGCGGGAATAATTACCTCGTCGCCCTCTTCCAAAAGCGCGTAGCAAGCGTTAAAAATCGAGTGTTTTGCACCGTTGGACACGATAATTTGCGACGGCTCGTAGGAAAGTCCGTTGTCCTTTTCAAATTTCTCGCAAATGGCTTTGCGCAAGGGCAAAAGCCCCGACGAGGGAGTGTATTTCGTATGTCCTTTGTCAAGCGCAGTTTTCGCCGCCTCGATAATATGTGCGGGCGTGTTAAAATCAGGCTCGCCCACCCCGAACGACACGACGGATTCCCCCGCCGCTTTCATTGCTTTCGCTTTCGCCGAAATCGCAAGCGTCAGCGAGGGCGCAAGGGTTGACATTCTGCTGGCTATTCTTCTCTTCATTCGCTATTTTCTCCATGATTTCTTCATTCGCATTCTATTCTACCTTTTTTTCAAAAATAATGCAAGCAAATATACGTCGTTTTTGAAAAAATAATCGAAAATTTTCAAAATAAATTATATAACAATCCGTTTTTTCGATTATGTGAAACGATAAAAGAAATCGCCCCGTTTCGGAGAACGGGGCGGTTTTGGTTTCCGTTTATTTTTCAAAGGGTTTTTCGCCGTAGAGAGCTTCCATATTGTCCGAATAGCGTTTCATACGCTCGCATTGTTTCAAATCAAAGGATTTGTCGAGCTGTTCGAGCTCTTTTTTCTGGTCGCGGGAAAGCTTGGTCGGGACTTCGACGAGCACTTTCAAAATCAGGTTGCCCGCACCGCTACGCGCCGAGCGTATGCCCTTGCCGCGCACGGTAAAGACCTGTCCGTTTTGCGTACCTTCGGGGATTGTGAACTCAAAGGTATCGTCAATCGTGGGCACTTTCACCACGCCGCCGAGCGCCGCCGTTTTATAGGAAATGGGAAGTTCGATATGCAAATCGAAACGGTCGCGCTTGAAAATTTTGTGCGGTTCGACGCGGAATACGACGATTAAATCGCCGGGCACACCGCCCATCGGCGCGGCTTGCCCAAACCCCTTTTTCTTCATGTAGCTGTTCGTGTCCACGCCTGCGGGAATGTCCAGCGTAACCGACGTTTCCTTGCGCTGTGCACCCCTGCCTTTGCAATCGGGGCATTTTTCCTTGATGGATTTACCCGTACCGCCGCAATCGGGGCATACGCTCTGACGGATTGTGCGACCGAACATGGTGTTTTGTACCTGTTGCACGATGCCACTGCCTTTACACTTGCCGCACGTTTCGTATTCCGTGCCGTTTTTTGCGCCCGTACCGCGACAGGAGGAGCAGGGCTCGTTGCGCATATACGAAATCGTTTTCTTACAGCCTTTTGCGGCGTCCATAAAGGAAAGCGTCATTTCCCGTTGAATGTCCTCGCCGACTTCCGTGCGCGCCGTTCTTGCGCCGCCGCCAAAGCCACCGAACCCGCCACCGAAAATGTTGCTGAAAATATCGGAAATATCTTCAAAGCCGCCTGCGCCGCCGCCAAAGCCGCCGAACCCGCCCATACCGGGATGTTCGAGCTCGTAGTCGTAAGCCGCGCGTTTTTGGGAATCGGACAGCGTTTCGTTCGCCTCGTTGATTTCCTTAAATTTCTCCGCCGCCTCCGCGTTGCCTTGATTTCTATCGGGGTGGTATTTCATAGCGAGCTTTCGATACGCCGCTTTGATTTGTTCGGGCGTTGCCTTTTTATCCACGCCCAGAATATCGTAATAATTTTTCTTGTCTGCCATTGCTTTGTACCTTATGGAAACTCGGGCTTGACAAAAGCCAAACCCGATTGCGTTCCCTTAACACTGCTTATTGATGAAATTCCGTATCGCCGCCTTCGCCTGCGCCCGCGTTCGGGTCAGCACCCGCCGCGCCGCCGTTTGCTTGGTACAACTTTGCAAACACGGGCTGTACGTCTTGCATCAGCTTGTCGTAAGCCGCTTTAATGCGGTCGTCGTCCTCGCTTTCCAGCTCTTTCTTCGCCGCGTCAATCGCCGCTTGGAGGGTCGCTTTGTCGTTTTCGTCAAGCTTGTCGCCCGCCTCTTTCATGGTCTGTTCCACAGAGAAAATCATGCCGTCGAGCTTGTTCTTGTTTTCAACCTTTTCTTTGCGCTTTTTATCCTCTTCCGCGAACTGCTCCGCCTCTTTCACCGCCTTGTCGATTTCTTCTTCCGAAAGGTTGGTCGAGGAGGTGATGGTAATATCCGTCGATTTGCCCGTACCCTTGTCTTGCGCCGTTACGTGCACGATACCGTTTGCGTCAATATCGAACGTAACCTCGATTTGAGGGATACCGCGCGGCGCGGGAGCAATGCCCGTGAGCATGAAATTGCCGAGCGTTTTGTTGTCTTTGCAGAATTCTCTTTCGCCTTGCAGAACGTGAATGTCCACGCTCGTTTGGTTGTCAGCCGCCGTCGAGAAGATTTGGCTCTTTTTAACGGGAATGGTCGTGTTTCTG
>JAFTKT010000046.1 GCA_017453145.1 Clostridia bacterium | reverse complement strand
TGACAACGCGTAGCTGACCATTAAAATAAACAGGGTCGTGAGCGCGCACGAACAGCTTGCCACGAGCAACGTGTTGACAAGCCACCGCGAAAAATCCGTATCCGAAAGTAGGCGTATGAAATTCCCAAAACCAAGTTTTAATCCGTCGGGGAGCAGGGTGTTGATAATCCCCGTCGAGGGGCTCACGCGAAACGCCGTGTACACCAAATACGCAATCGGGAGCACCCAAAGCGTGCCGAGCGTGGCAAGGAGCGCATACGTGAGCACGTCGCCTGTTCTTTTGCGCAATTTTGCAAACGTTTGCTTTATCATTGAAAGGTATCCTCCCCTTTTGCCGCCGACGTACGGTTATACGCCACGAGCGACATCACCGCACTAATCAAGAAAATGACAATCCCGATGACCGACGCCACGTTATAGCGCGGGTTTCTGTCCGTCGTCAGGCGATACAGCCACGTTACGAGCAAATCGGTGGACTGCGCCTGCGAGCCGCTGCCATAGTATACGTTATCGACAGGACCGCCGCCCGTCAGCAGCCAAATTACGTTGAAATTATTGATATTGCCCACGAACTGTGTGATGAGATAGGGCGTGGTTACGTGTAGCATATACGGGAGCGTTATGCTCATAAAAATCCTTGCGGGCGACGCGCCGTCGATTTTCGCCGCCTCATAGTAATCGGCGGGAATATTCAGGAGTATTCCCGAACACATTAACAGCGTATACGGCACGCCTATCCAAATATTGACGAGAATAATCATCAAGCGCGGCAACAGCGAGAAATAACGTTGGTCGGCGAGCCATAGGATATTCGTGCCTAAAAGCTTATTCAAAATCCCGTCGCCGTCTAAAATTTTCTGCATCAAAAGCAGAGTTACGAACTGCGGCACGGCAATCGCAATCACGAACAGCGTACGCCAAAGCGCTTTGAGCTTTATCCCCTTTTTATTGATGAGTAAAGCAATAATCAGCCCTAAAAAATAGTTGGTAAAGGTCGCGAAAAACGCCCAAACGAACGTCCATAACAGCACGCGCAGGAACACGAGCGCAAAACCGCTCGCCCCGCCCGAAAGGGAAAACAGCGTTTTGAAATTCGCAAAGCCTACCCAATCGAACAATTTACCGGGCGGCGTGTGCGCGTAGTCATAGTTCGTGAACGCAATCAAGACCATAAACACAAGGGGCATGACCGTGAACACGAGCAAACCGATAAAGGGCGGAATGAGGAGCGGGATATGGAATTTTTCATTGATAAACACCCGCACGTCCTCACGGAAGCTGTTGACCCGTTCCCCCTTTTCCAGCTTTTTATCGTTGGAAAACGCGCCTTTGACGTTGCTCCACCAAAGCGCCGAAAACACGAGGATAATGAGTAGCGTTACCACACCGTAGAGTAAAATTAAAAAGCTGTTATCCCCTTTGACTTTTTCAAAAATTTGCAGTTCTTCATTCCAAATTTCGCCCGAAAGGCGCGTGCCGAGATTTCCCGAAAACAGGTGCGCGATATAACTGCCGCCGAAAAAAATCATAAACAGCAGAAACGCCGCTTGGGCAAGGAAATATAAAAACCCTTTCAAAAGCTGTCCGCGCGCAAGTTGTCCAAAGCCCATAAACACAAAGGAAAGGCGGGTGGAAAACGAACCGTTTTTAACCGCGCCGAACAGGGCGTTTTCCGCGCCCCGTTTCGACTTCTTTCTTTCTCTAACTTTCATTTCTTCCCGCTCCTTTTGCGTTATTCCGTCTTACTCTGCGTCGTCGTTTCTATCGCGTCCACGCAAGCTTTGAGCTGCGCTTTCAAATCAAAATTCCCGCTCTGCGCGCCCGTAATCATTGCCGAACCGAGCCCTTGCAAGGGCACCCAAAGGGTCGTGGGTACGTCTTTTTGCGTTTTGGCAAAACCGAGCTGCGAGGTAATCGCCCGCGCGCAAACGTCTGATTTTATTTCCTCGTCCGCACGCGCCGATTCGTCCGTCGGCACAAAACCGCGCGCCTTGAAATGCTTGATTTGGTTTTCTTTATTCGTGTAAAACTCCGCAAAATCCATAGCGTCCGTCTTGTTCTTGGAATAGTTATTCACGCCTAACAGCTTATACCCCGCAAACGGTACGAGCTGTACCTGCGCCGCCTCCGACGTACCCTTGCCGTAGGTATAGGTCGGAAGCTTTGCCGCCGCGAAATTGTCGCCGAGATACTTTTCGATTGTCGTCCTATTCCAAATCCCGCTCACCGCCGCAATCACCGTGCCGTCGTGAAATCCCGCCGTAATTTTGGAATCGTCGGCGTCCGCTTTCATTCTGTTGTCTTTCACGAGCTCCCACATGGCTTGCGTAACCTTTTCGCCCGTCGGGTTATCGAAATCGCAAACGATATTCGTTTCCGCAAGGCTTTCGTTATAGCTTACTTCATAGCCCAGCCCTTTACCGAAATAGAACGAGGAGGTATACCAGCCGTCCGTCATGGGAAACGCAAATTTCTTATTCCCCTCACACTTGCTTAAAATCCCGTCTATGCTCTGCACGTCCGTTTCCGTCAGCAGCGATTTGTTATAATAAAGGAAAAAGGTATTGTCGGTGTAGGGCATACCGTAGACACCTGCCTGCCCGCCGCGCGTAATAGTGGCAGAGGCAATCGATTCTTCGGAATTTGCCGCTTTGACGCGTTCTAAACGCTCGCCCGCGATTTGCGCGAGCGCGTCGCCGTTTAACAGCTTGCTTAACTGGTCGTTGGGGTAGGAATATATATCCGCCGCGTTTTCCACGTCGTTAAGAACGCGCGTTGCCATTTCGTTTTCGCCCTGAATGTCAATGACGATATGATACTTTTTATCGGGGTTTGCGGCTTTGAAATCGTTTGCTACTTGCGTAGCGAACGGACGGTCTGCCTCCGATACCCAAACCGTCAATTTGATTGCATTCGGGTCTGCTCCGTTCATACAGCTACACGCCGCAAGCGGCAACACCCAACAAACGGCAAGCGCGCCGCAAGCTATTTTCCACGTCTTTTTCATAATTCTATCCTCTCCTTTCGCCGCAAACGTTCTGCTTGCGACCTTTTCTTTTAGTTTTTCTATCTTGTCCGTTTTTTATTCCCAAAGCATAAAAAAATCCCGCGCCTGTCCGACGCGGGATACTACCGTGCTTATTTTTGCAAAAATTAAATTTATTTCATCGTTCTGTAATCGAGAACTTCCCAATCAGCGGGAGGGTCGCCCAAATCGGGAACGTCCATAACTACCCCACCCTTGAGAGCAGATTGATGTGCTACAAGTCCAGGCAAGTTATATCTTGCCACCGCCCAAATATTCGTAGGCGAAAGCTTGCCCGTTGCAAACGCGGTACAGAAATCGTCAATCAGGAAATGATGCGTGCCGTTGTGCTTGTTGGGGATACCCTTAAATTCTTTCGGCAGTCTTTCCGTCGGCTGAATGGGCGACGTTTCGTTGAACCCTGCCGTATCGGCAATCG
>JAFTKT010000045.1 GCA_017453145.1 Clostridia bacterium | reverse complement strand
TCGTCTACACGAATGGTCGTGGTTTTCAACATAAAGATAAAGCAACCAAGTCCGATAACACCCATTACGATTGCGGCGATAAATACGTTTTGACCGATAAGATTATCGTTTGCGTCGTAAACGATAAACGGCAACAACACCATAGGCAGGATATTACCAATCATTGAACCGATAGAACGCCACGTGGAAAGCTGTGCTCTTTCCGAGCCGTTTTCAGTGATGACGGACATCATTGACCCATAGGGTACGTTTGCGAACGTATAGAAAGCGTCCCAAAGCACGTAGCCGAGCACGAACATAATACCTTTTACCCACGTTTCGGCGTTCGGAACAGGCAGGAAGAAGAACAAGCCGGAGAATAAAAGCCCGAGCGCACCGATAAAGATATACGTCTTGAATTTTCCGTGCTTATAGCTCCGCTTATCGGCATCGAACAAAGAACCGAGCAAGGGGTCGTTGATTGCGTCCCAAATTTGCACGACCAAAAGTAATGCGGCGTATAAGCCCTCGCCAAGCAACATGAATTGCATCCAGAAAAGCGCCATAATCGAGCTCTTCAAAGCAAAACTCATATTGCAGCCAAGGTCGCCCGCCGCATAAGAGATTTTGTCCCTCATACCGAAAGGACGTTTTTGTTGTACGGTTTCCATAAATTTTCCTCCTTCATGTTAAGTTATTTGCAGTAGGGAGGAACAAAACCGTATTAACGTTCCTCCACAATGATACCGCATATATTATATAATAAAACTCAAGAATTGTCAATATTTTTTATCGAATTTTTCATATTTTGTTATATAGATTAACAAAATCAATAAAAAAATGTTTATCATCACAAAATCGCATAACTTTCTTTGAAAAAATCCTCAAAATCCTTGACGGAAACTTTGAAATCGGGTATAATTATAGTGAGCAAAAATAAAACGGTTCATTTTTAGGAGGAAGAAATGAGAAATATTGTCAATTTTAACAAGGCGTGGAATTTCCACAAAGGCGTGGCGGAAATCGCCGCGAAACAAGGCGCGGGCGAGCTTGTGGATTTGCCGCATTCTTGGAATGCAACGGACGGACAGGACGGCGGAAACGATTATTTTCGCGGTTCGTGTCTGTATGAAAAGAAAGTCGCGAAAGCCGATTTGCCCGTAGGGGACAAGGTCTACCTTGAAATCAACGGCGCAAACTCGTCGGCGGACGTGTTCGTGAACGGTAAAAAGCTCGCGCATCACGACGGCGGATATTCCACGTGGCGTGTGGATTTCACGGACGAAATTAAAGACGAAAACGAGATTGCAATCGTGGTAGATAACGCGCCGAACGAAACGGTGTACCCGCAGATGGCAGACTTCACGTTCTACGGCGGTTTGTATCGGAACGTCAATTTAATCGGCGTGCCCGCGACCCATTTCGATTTGGATTACTACGGCGGCAAGGGCTTGAAGATTACGCCCGTTGTCGAGGGCAAAAACGCAAACGTTGCGGTGGAGGTGTTCGTAACCGATTTGAAAGAGGGGGACGAGCTCGTTTACACTGTCTACGATAAGGATGAAAAGGAATTGATGCAGGTCAAGACGACGGAAACGAGCGCGAATTTCACGATTGAAAACGCGCGGCTTTGGAATGGTCGCAAAGACCCGTATTTATATTGCTGTGAAGTGGAAATCGTGCGCGGCGGCGAGGCGATTGACGCGGTATGCTCGCGGTTTGGTTGCCGTAGCTTTGCAATCGATGCGGAAAGAGGGTTTATTCTCAACGGCGAGGAATATCCTTTGCGCGGCGTATCCCGTCACCAAGACAGACTTGGAATCGGCAACGCGCTTTTGCCTGAACACCACGAGGAAGATATTGATTTAATTATGGAAGTGGGGGCGACCACAATACGTCTTGCGCACTATCAGCACGACCAGTATTTCTACGACCTTTGCGACGAAAAGGGTCTTGTCATTTGGGCGGAAATTCCGTATATTTCCAAGCACTTGGAAGGCGGCAGAGAAAACACGATTACGCAAATGAAAGAGCTGATTACGCAAAATTACAACCACCCCTCGATTGTCGTTTGGGGGCTTTCGAACGAGATTACCATGAGCGGCTCGACGCCTGATTTGCTTGAAAATCATCATATCTTGAACGACCTTGTGCACGAAATGGACAAAACGCGCTTGACGACGATTGCCTGTGTGTCTATGTGTAGCATGGACGACCCCTACGTGCAAATTCCCGACGTCGTGTCTTATAATCACTATTTCGGCTGGTATGGCGGCGATACGTCTATGAACGGGCCTTGGTTTGATAAATTCCACGCAAAATACCCGAATATTCCTATTGGTGTTTCCGAATACGGTTGCGAGGCACTCAACTGGCATACGTCCGAACCCAAGCAAGGGGATTACACGGAAGAATACCAAGCGTATTATCACGAAGAGCTCATCAAACAGCTGTTTACGCGCAAATATATTTGGGCGACGCACGTTTGGAACATGTTCGATTTCGGCGCGGACGCGCGCGCGGAGGGCGGCGAGAACGGACAAAACCACAAAGGGCTCGTTACGATGGATAGAAAATATAAAAAGGACGCGTTCTATGCCTACAAGGCGTGGTTGTCCGACGAGCCGTTCGTGCATCTTTGCGGCAAGCGTTATATCGACCGCGTAGAGGACGTTACGAAAGTAACCGTGTATTCCAACCAACCCGAAGTGGAGCTGTTTGTCAACGGGGAGAGTATCGGCAAGAAAACGAGCGCGGAGCATTTCTTCTATTTCGACGTGAAGAACGTGGGCGAAAGCGAAATCGTCGCAAAGGCGGGCGAGCTTTCGGATAGCGGAAAGATTAGAAAAGTAGACAAGATGAACGAGGATTATATCCTCAAAGAAAAGGGCGCGGTGCTCAACTGGTTCGACGTGAAAACGCCCGAAGGCAGATTCTCGCTCAACGATAAATTGAGCGACATTATGAGCAGTTGGCGCGGTAAGCTTTGGTTTGTCAAGCTCGGCTTGAAAATGAAAAAAGCAATGGGCGGCAAGAAAGGCGAAAAGAAAGAGGCAATGGGCTTTGAATTAAACGAAGATATGATGAAAATGATGGGCGGGTTCACGGTACTCCGTTTGACGAGCTTAATCAGTATGATGAACATTAGTTTCACGAAAGAAGAGCTTTTGAAGATGAACAAACAGCTCAACCGTATCCGTAAACCTAAAAAATTAAGAAAATAAAAACATTAAGAAATAAGGAGAAACAAACGACTATGCAAATGACGTTCCGTTGGTATGGCGAGGGCAACGATAAAATCAAGCTTTCGGACACCAAACAAATACCGGGCGTAGAGGGTATCGTTTGGGCATTGCACCATAAAATGCCCGGCGAGATTTGGCAGGAAGAGGAAATCGCAGAGGTCAAGGCACAATGCGATAAATACGGCTTTAATATCGACGTGGTAGAATCTGTCAACGTGCACGACGATATTAAAATCGGACTTCCCACGCGCGATAAGTATATTGAAAATTACAAACAGACCATTCGTAATCTTTCCAAATTCGGCGTGAAAGTAATCTGTTATAACTATATGCCCATTTTCGACTGGACAAGAAGTAATCTTTTCCACGAAGTCGGCGACGGCTCGACCGCGCTGTTCTATGAAAAGGGCATGATTCAAGACGATTACAACGCGATGGCGAAGTATATCCTCGATTTCACGGAAAAATACAATATGTCCTTTCCCGGTTGGGAGCCTGAACGTATGGCAAAGCTCGACGAGCTGTTCAAAGCCTATGAGGGCGTAGACAAGGAAACGCTTTGGGCGAATTTGAAATACTTCTTGGAAGCGATTATGCCGACTTGCCGCGAGTGCGACATCAAAATGGCAATTCACATGGACGACCCACCTTGGGATATTTTCGGCTTGCCGAGATTGCTCGTAGACGAGCCGAGTATCGACAGGTTTTTGAAAATGGTAGACGACGAATACAACTGCTTGACGCTTTGCTCGGGTAGCTTGAACGCGAACCCGAATAACAACGTCGCGGAAATCGTCAGAAAACATTGCGACAGAATAGCGTTTGCACATATCCGCAACGTCAAACATTTCGAAAACGGCGATTTCTCGGAGTCAAGCCATAGAGATTGCGATGGTGACACGGGAATTTTGGACATCTTAAAAGCCTATCACGATTGCGGGTTCAAGGGCTATATCCGCCCCGACCACGGCAGACATCTTTGGGACGAAAAACCCGGCAACGTCCGTCCTGGCTACGGTTTATACGATAGGGCGCTTGGGATTATGTATATGCTCGGCGTTTGGGATAGCTTGGAAAAATATAACAAATAAAATGCGTATATGCGGCGCAATACGACGTTAAGCTTGCGTTTTTTCTCGTTCGTTTGCACTCGGCAAATCTTCCGTCGAGAAATCCGCGCTTGCCTTGTCTTGCTTGCATCTTCACATTTTAGGTAATACAATCAATTAAAAATTCAAACGAGGTATAATAATATGAATAAGAATGTTTTGAACACAGATTTAACAGGAAAAGTAGCGGTAGTAACGGGCGCGGGCGGCGTGCTTTGCAGTTACTTTGCAAAGGTTTTGGCGCGGGCGGGCGCAAAGGTCGCGCTCCTTGATTTGAACGAGCAAGCGGCGCAAGGCTTTGCCGAAGAAATCGTCGCGGAGGGCGGCGTGGCAAAGGCGTATGCTTGCAACGTGCTGGACAAAGAAATTTGTTATGCGGTAGCCGAAAAGGTCGAAAAGGAGCTTGGCAAATGTGATATTCTCATCAACGGCGCGGGCGGGAATAACCCCAAAGCGACGACGGATAAGGAATATTTCGAGCTTGGTGATATTGACGCGGACACGAAATCCTTCTTTGATTTAGACGCGAGTGGCGTCGGGTTCGTGTTCAATTTGAACTTCTTGGGTACGCTCATTCCCACGCAAGCGTTCGCGCGGCAAATGGTGGGTAGAAAGGGATGTAATATTTTGAATATTTCTTCTATGAACGCGTACACGCCCCTCACGAAGATACCTGCATACAGCGGCGCAAAAGCGGCGATTTCCAACTTTACGCAATGGCTTGCGGTGCATTTTAGCAAAGTGGGTATTCGTGTCAACGCGATTGCACCCGGTTTCTTCTCCACGAAACAGAACGCAAAGCTTTTGTGGAACGACGACGGCACACCGACGGCGAGAACGGGCAAGATTTTAGCGGCGACGCCTATGGGCAGATTTGGTGAAAGCGAGGAGCTAGAGGGTGGACTTTTGTTCCTTATCAACGACAAGGCGGCGGGCTTTATCACGGGCGTGGTATTGCCGATTGACGGTGGGTTCTCGGCGTATAGCGGCGTATAAAGATAAAATTTAGCGGCGTTTGCGGTTGCAAACGCCGCCGTTTTTGACGGAGCGGTTATGAAACGGATATACAGATTATTCCCCGAATGTAAGGACTACGTTTGGGGCGGTGAAAAATTAAAAACGGAATACGGCAAGCAAACGGATAAAACGCCTTGCGCGGAGAGCTGGGAGCTTTCCTTTCATAAAGACGGATTGACAAAGCTTGCAAACGGCAAAACGCTAGCGGAAAGCGTTGCGGTAGCCGATTTGGGGGAGAATGTCAAGAAATTCCCTTTCTTTCCCGTGCTGAACAAGTTTATCGACGCGAAAGAAAATTTGTCCGTGCAGGTGCACCCGTCGGATGACTACGCTTTGCGAAATGAAAACTCTTTCGGTAAAACGGAAATGTGGTACATCGTTTCGGCGGAGCGCGGCGCGGGCATTTATCTCGGCTTTAATCGCGAGGTTACCAAGACGGAGTTTGAAAAGGCAATCAAAGAAAACCGCTTGACGGAGTTACTCAATTTCTACGAGGTCAAAGCGGGGGAGAGTTATTTCATTCCGTCGGGTACGATTCACGCAATCGGGAAAGGCTGTTTGATTTATGAAATTCAACAAAACAGCAATTTGACCTATCGCGTCTACGACTATGCTCGGACGGATAAAAACGGCAAGCCGCGCGAGCTACATATTGAAAAGGCGTTGAAAGTTACGAATTTGAATAAATTCACGCCTGTATCGTTTGGTGCGGGAGTGCTCGGTCAAAGCGAGTATTTCACGGTAAAAAAGATAAATGTGGCGGGCAGGTATGCGTTGAATACGGCTCAGAGCAGTTTTGCGTGCATTACTTGCGTCAAGGGTACAGGCGAGCTTGCGGGCGAGAAGATTTCACGTGGCGATAGCTTTTTTGTGCCAGCAGGCTACGGCGAATACGAGGCAATCGGCGAAATGGAGCTGATTGAAACGAAAATTTGAAAAACGCAACCGTCAGTTGACAAAAAACCAAGCGAAGTTGGTGGTCGCAACTGCTTAAATAATGGTATAATAAAAACGCAAAAACAAATTGTGGAGGTATACGAAAATGAAATTAGAAGAAAAGATTATGCTTTTGCGTAAAAAGAACGGTTGGTCGCAAGAAGAGCTTGCGTTCCGTTTAGATGTGTCGCGCCAAGCCGTGAGCAAGTGGGAAATGGGCTCGTCCTTGCCCGATTTGGACAACGTTCTGAAAATGAGCGAGCTGTTCGGCTGTTCGACCGATTACTTATTGAAAGACGACGCCGAACCGCAAGCGGCGCAAAAAACGGAGAAAGAGGCAGAGCCGCCCATGCCGTCCACGCCGCAAAAACCGAGAAAGACGGTTTGGAAATGCATCGAGGATTTGTTTTGGATGTTGGTTCTCTGCGGTTATCTCGTGTGGAGTTTTCTCTCGGGCGCGTGGTATATCACGTGGATTGTGTTTCCGATTGCAGGGGTTGTCTTTGCGCTTTTGGAAAGTGTTTTAAGGGTTTATCAAGCGGCAAAAGAAAACAAACGAAACGAAAAAGATTGAACGAAGAAACGGACGGCAAATCGCCGTCCGTTAATAGTTTCAAAATCAATCCGCCTGTGCCGCACCTCGACACAAAGATGAACCCCGCATTTTCGCAAGGTGGGTGCGGCATCTTGACGCGTCGGACTTTCCGTATAAAATACAGACCTTGCCTATCGCCACGAATAACCTGCTCCCGATTTCATATTGTGGATTCCGTTTATTGCCGAACTCCGTACACCGCAGATTTCGTCTTTATTATATCGCAAAACCCTACGTTTTGTCAATGAAATGCCGCGTGTTTTTCTAATTTTTGCAAAAAGGAAAATAATTCCTTTTCAAAGCTTAATCCATAGCGTTTATCGGGCACTTCTTTTGCCGAACGCGCCACCGCCGCGCCCACAAACTCGGCGGCAAGCGTGATAGCTTGCGTTTCCTCAACGCCCCGCGCAAGCGCGCCCACGAACGCAGAGGCGAACACGTCGCCCGCGCCGCAGAAAAATCCCTCTACGTGCTCGGACGAGTAATTTTTCAGCTCGCCATTCCCGTTCAAGAAAGAAACGAGCTCGCCGTTGCCCTCGTGAATCCCCGTTACGATAGGATGCGGACAAATCTCGGCAAGTTTTTCAAACGCCTCGCGCGAAAAATGGGGATAGGGTACGCCTGCCAGCGCGCACGCCTCCGTCAAGTTTGGCAAGATATAATCCGCCTCGCAGCACAGCTCGCGCATTTTCTCCACAAAGGTTTGCGTAAAGCCCGCGTAGAGCGTTCCGTCGTCGCCCATCACGGGGTCGACGATAAGCTTGCCGTTGTCTTTCAAGAAATCCTTTTTAATTTGCGAAACGAGCGCGATTTGTTCCACGCTCCCCAAATACCCGCTGTAAATGAACTCGAATTTCTCGCCGAGCGTTTTCCAATGTACGAGGATTTTAGGGATTTCGCCCGTAAGCTCGCAAAAAGTATATCCCTCAAAGCCGCCCGTGTGGGTGGAAAGAAGGGCGGTGGGGAGCACGTCGCAGGTAACGCCGCAAGCAGAGATGATAGGCAAAGACACGCTCAAAGAGCATTTTCCGATACAAGAAATGTCGTTGATTGCAAGCACGCGCATAAAATTGACCGCCTTTTCAAAGAAATTTACGATAATTCTATTATAAAATTCTTGCTTTTTTTTGTCAAATAGATTAAAATAGTATAAACGAATTTTTTTCAAAAGAGGTAAAAATTTTTATGGCTATGACAGGCGAACTTCAAAACGGTTGCGTACCGTTTGCAGACTTTGAAAAATACGAAAATCAAATCGTAACCGTCAAGGGCACGATTCACAATATCCGCATGATGTCCGATTTCGCGTTCGTGATTTTGCGCACGGCGCGTGAAACGGTACAATGCGTGTATGCGGAGAGCTTTTCAGATTACCGCATGAGCGAGGACGTGAAAGAGGAATGCGCGGCGAAGATTACGGGCAAAGTCGTTGCGGGCGAAACGCGCGACGGCAGCAAGCGCTATGAATTGCAAATCCACGACATTCAGCTTTTGTCCCACCCTGTGGAAATCCCGCCTGTCGTGATTACGAAAAAGCAGGTAAATTGCGACCTTTCGACCAACCTCGATTATCGTCCCGTAACCTTGCGCAATCCCAAAGAACGCGCGATTTTCAAACTCCAAGAGGGGATTGCACGGGGATTTAGAGAATTCTTAACGAAAGAGGGTTTCACCGAAATCCATTCCCCGAAAATCAATTTCGCGGGCGCAGAGGGCGGCACGAACGTGTTCAAGCTCGACTATTTTGGGAAACAGGTATATTTGGCGCAATCGCCCCAGCTCTATAAACAGGCGCTTGTGGCGGTATACGAGCGTGTGTTTGAAATCGCGCCCGTGTTCCGTGCGGAGCACCACGACACGAGCAGACATTTGAACGAATACGTTTCTATGGACTTTGAAATGGGGTTTATCGACAGCTTTGAAGACATTATGCAAATGGAAACGGGTGTGCTCAAATATATCATGAACCTGCTCAAAACGGAATACGCCAACGAGGTTGCGCTTCTGCATATTGAAATTCCCGAAATCACGGAAATTCCCACCCTCAAATTCATGGAGGCGAAGGAAATCTTGATGAAGAAATTCAAATACCAGCCTACGGACATGAAAGACTTCGACCCCGAAGAGGAGCAACTGCTCGGCAAATACGCGAAAAAGCAGTTTAATTCCGATTTTATTTTCATCACGCATTACCCGTCGAAAAAACGTCCGTTCTATACAATGGACGACCCTGACGACCCCGAATATACCCTTTCGTTCGACCTTTTGTTCAGGGGCTTGGAAATTACGTCTGGCGGACAGCGTGTGCATGATTATCGCGAGCAGGTTGCAAAAATGCAAAAGCTCGGCATGAACCCCGAAGAATTCGAGACTTATTTAATGCTCCACAAATACGGCGCGCCTCCGCACGGCGGTTTGGGACTTGGTTTGGAACGGCTTACTATGCACTTGCTTGGGGCAAAGAACGTCCGTGAAGCGACCATGTTCCCCAGAGATATTAACAGGGTTAGCCCGTAAAGGAGAAAGCGTATGTGGAGCGGAAAGAAAAAGGCGGTAACGTTCAGCTTTGACGACGGCGTAACGCAGGATATAAAACTGATTGAAATTTTGAATAAGTACAATTTGAAAGGTACGTTCAATATCAATTCGAGTTTGCTTGGGTTAAAGGGCGAAGTGCGCCCTGCCGGCGAAACGGTTTCGCATATCAAAGTATACCCCTCAAAGGTAAAGGATATTTATTGCGGGCACGAGGTGGCGGTGCATACGCTTACACACCCCAACTTAACGACGCTTGATGAGGAAACGGTCGTTTATCAAGTGGAGGAGGACAGAAAACGTCTTTCCGAGCTTTGCGGCTACGAAGTCGTGGGAATGGCGTATCCTTGCGGCGGGGTGAACAACGACGACCGCGTTGCGGAAATTATCAAAAATAACACGGGCGTCAAGTATTCCCGAACGATTACTTCAACGTTTGCGTTTGACGAGCAGAAAAATTTGTACCGCTTTAATCCGTCTGTGTATATTATGCAAGAGCAAATCGACGAGGTGGTAGACAGGTTTTTAGCAACGGAAACCGATAAACCGCAGTTGCTGTATATTTGGGGACACGCCTACGAGTTGGACACGACGCGTATGACTTGGAAACGCTTTGAGGGGATTTGTGAAAAGCTTGCGGGAAAGACAGACGTTTTTTACGGCACGAATAAAGAGGTGTTGCTGTAAGGGATAAGAAACAAGCATATTCTTTATCTAGCGATGAGGGATTTTTGCGCTCACTATGCTTGTACGGCTTGTGTTTTCCTTAAAAGTTCTGAAATGCAAGAAATCAAAGAATTGCAAAAAACGGCGTAAAATTACTTTACAAATCCGAAAAAATCAAGTATAATAATGAAAAATATCATATAAGGCGTTTGAACGGAGACAACGTTTTCGCGTCCTACCCGCACAGAGAAATTCCGCTAATGGTGAAAGGAAGAAGGGTAAAGCGAAAAATATCACTCCGTAAGCTGACCTGACGAACCGCAAGAAGTAGTCGGGTACGGGTTCGCAATCCGTTATCCTTTGCGGCAAATGATAGTTTGTTTTGGTGGTTTAGAAAGCCGTTGTGTTTTTTCCAAAGCATAACGGCTATTATTTTTACGAAAAGTGGGAAAATACGATGACAAAAACAGAAAAAAGAGAAGTTTTTATCAATTACGCAATAGGCGTTCTCGCGTTCGTCCTTGCCGCATTGTTCTTTTTCTACGACTATCATTTGATAGGGGCGCACGCAGCGACGCTTCCGAATAAAGAGCGCGCGGCGTTTGCAATCGCAGCGATTATCATTTTCATATTTTTTTACGTAATATGCGGCTTCGTTCTGTTGATTGCAGGCGGATGGATTGTTGGATTGACTTGGCGATTACATAAAAGCGCAAACCGCAAAGAGAAAGCGGATTTTATTCCCAATAAGCAAAAGCTTCTCCGAAGAAAAAAACAAACGCTTGTTTCATTGATTGGCTTTAAGCTTCTTGCGACGGTGGTGGCGACGTTTGTTGCCGTGTTAGAATGTGGAATGGCGCACGCGTCTTGGTTTTCTAAAATTACGTATTGCGGAATAGCGGCTTTGTTTTTAGCTTCGGCGATTGCAAGCATCGTTGTAAGGAAGAAAATGATACAAGAAACAGAAAATAACCTTTGAAAAAGGAGAAAAAATATTATGTCTATGTACAAGAAAGTGGACACTTCGCTCAATTTCGTCGACAGAGAAAAGAAAATCGTCGAATATTGGAACGAAAACAAAATTTTTGAACAGAGTATGCAGGCTACGGAGGGCAAGGAGGAATTTTCTTTCTACGACGGACCTCCGACGGCGAACGGCAAGCCGCATATCGGGCATATCTTAACGCGCGTTATGAAAGACATCGTGCCCCGTTATCAGACCATGAAAGGCAAGCACGTTTTGAGAAAAGCGGGCTGGGATACGCATGGCTTGCCCGTCGAGCTCGAAGTGGAGAAAAAGCTCGGTTTGGAAAGCAAAACGGGCATTGAAAAATACGGTATCGAACCGTTCATCAAGGAATGTAAAAATTCCGTTTTCAAATACACGAGCGAGTGGAAAGAAATGTCCGACCGCGTCGGGTATTGGTGCGATATGGACAACCCGTACGTAACCTATCACGACGACTATATCGAATCGGAATGGTGGGCACTCAAAGAAATCCATAAAAAGGGTTTGCTGTATAAGGGCCACAAAATCGTGCCCTATTGCCCCCGTTGCGGCACGGCGCTCTCCTCGCACGAGGTGGCGCAGGGTTATAAAGACGTCAAGCAAACGACGGCGTTCGTGAAATTCAAAGTCAAGGGCGAGGCGGATAAATATATCCTCGCATGGACGACCACCCCTTGGACGCTCCCGTCCAACGTCGCGCTCTGTATGCACCCCGACTACGACTACGTAGAAGTGCAAATGCAAGAAAACGGCGAAAAATACGTCTTGGCGGCAGGACTTTTACAATCGGTACTCGGCGAAGAGGGATACACGGTGCTTTCCACGAAAAAGGGCACGGACTACGAATACGTCGAATACGAGCCTCTGTATCCGTTCGGTAAAGAAATTTTCAAATACCGCGAAAAGGCGCACTACGTAACCTGCGACACCTACGTAACGCTTTCCGACGGTACGGGCGTCGTGCATATCGCGCCTGCGTTCGGTGAGGACGACTACAAGGTGGGCAAACGCTATAACCTGCCCGTCGTGCAGCTGATTAACGAAGAGGGGAAATTCCCCGCAGGCTGTGGCAAGCTTACGGGCGTAGGGGCGCAAGCCGCCGACCCTGCCGTGATTAAGGATTTGAAAGAACGCGGGTTGCTCTTAAAACCGCTTGAAATCACGCACAGCTATCCGTTCTGTTGGCGTTGCGACACGCCGCTCATTTACTATGCCCGTTCGAGTTGGTTTATCAAAGTTACGGCAATCAAAGACAGACTGATTGCGGCGAACCGTTCGGTAAACTGGATGCCCGACACCATCAAAGAGGGGCGTATGGGCAATTTCCTTGAAAACGTAATCGATTGGGGGCTTTCCCGCGACCGTTATTGGGGTACGCCGTTGCCCGTTTGGGTATGTCCCGATTGCGGCGAAATCGAGGTAATCGGCTCGCGCGCGGAGCTTGTGGAAAAGTGCGGCGCGCCGAAAGATATTGAATTGCACCGTCCGTATTTGGACGAGCTGGTCTGCAAATGCGGCAAGTGCGGTGGGAAGATGAAACGTACGCCCGAAGTTATCGACTGTTGGTTCGATTCAGGCTCTATGCCGTTTGCGCAGTACCATTACCCGTTCGAGAACAAAGCTCTGTTCGAGCAGACGTTCCCCGCCGATTTCATCTCGGAGGCGGTAGACCAAACGCGCGGTTGGTTCTATACCCTGCTCGTTATCTCCACCCTGCTGTTCGATAAATCTCCGTTCAGAAACTGTATCGTACTCGGACACGTCAACGACAAAAACGGCGTGAAAATGTCCAAACACAAGGGCAACGTCGTCGACCCGTTCTCCGTGCTCGATAAACAGGGAGCAGACGCCGTGCGCTGGTATTTCTATACCTCGTCCGCACCTTGGCTGCCCTCGCGGTTCTATCCGGAGGCGGTGAGTGAGGCGCAAAGAAAGTATATGGGCACGCTGTGGAATACCTATGCGTTCTTCTGTCTGTACGCGGAAGTGGATAAATATAACCCCGCCGACTACGATATAACCAAATGCAAATTATCGCTTATGGATAAATGGATTTTGTCCAAGCTCAACACGTTGATTGCACAGGTGGATAAATACCTTGCCGTGTATAATATCACGGACAGCGCGCGCGCGTTGCAGGATTTTGTAGACATTTTGTCTAATTGGTACGTCCGTCGCGGCAGAGACCGCTATTGGGGTAGCGAAATGACGGAAGATAAGGCGGCGGCGTATACCGTGCTTTGGCACGTACTCGTAACGCTTGCGAAATTGACCGCGCCGTATACTCCGTTTATCGCGGAGGAAATGTATCTCAACCTCGTGCCCTCGTTCTTTGAGAGCGCGCCCAAGTCCGTGCATCTTTGCGATTTCCCCGTTTGCGAGGAAACGCTCGTAGACGCAGAGCTTGAAAAGGGTATGGACGTGGTGCTCAACGTCGTCAATCTCGGCAGAGCGGCGCGTAACACGGGCAACGTCAAAAACCGTCAACCGCTTTCGGAAATGTACGTGGTAACGGCGCAGGACGGCGTGCTTTCGGAGGGTTTGAAAGCGATTGTTTTGGACGAGCTGAATATCAAGGCATACCGCTCGGCAGAGGACGCGAATGAATTTATTTCCTACAAGCTTAAACCGCAACTGAAAACGCTTGGGCCTAAATACGGCAAAAAGTTAGGCGCGATTTCGGCGTTCTTGGCAAATTGCGAGGGCGCAAAGGTCGTCGAGGCGGTGCGCGGCGGCGGTACGTTCGTCCTGCCTACCGATGTGGAGGTCGTGCTCACGGAAGAGGATTTGCAAATCTTCACGGAAAGCAAAGCGGGCTTTATCTCGGCGAGCGATAAAGGCGTAACGGTTGCGCTCAACACCGCGCTTACCGAAGAGCTGATTGTCGAGGGTATCGAACGCGAGCTCGTTTCCAAAATTCAAAGTATGCGCAAAGAGGCTGGCTTTGAAATTACCGACCGTATATATATATATTATAATGTAGGCGCGGGAAAAACCCAAGCGGCGCTTGCAAAGGGCGCGTTCGCGGGCGGCGTGTTAGCGCTCGGCGTTTGCGAAGGTACGGCAGACGGTTATTCCAAAGAAGTAGAAATCAACGGCGAAAAGGTCCTGATTACCCTTGTAAAGGCGGAAAAATAAAAATTTTTCTAAAATTTGTCAAAAAAGGTATAAAAAACGTTTGACAAGTAAAAAATAAAGTGGTAATATAGACAAGCTACTTTCGTGGAGGGCGTAAATAAGCCATATTGAATACCTCGAAATTTGTCGACTAAAAAAAATTCTTAAAAAAAATTAAAAAAAGAATAAAAAAACAGTTGACAAAGATAAAAGGAATGTGGTATTATATACAAGCTGTCGCCGCGAGGGGGTAGCAAAGTGGGCTGGAAAGCCTACTCCAAGCAGATTAAAAACAGAATAAGAAAGAAATGAGAAATAATTTGTACAACAATGCAAATGAAAAGTAATTT
>JAFTKT010000005.1 GCA_017453145.1 Clostridia bacterium | reverse complement strand
TCCCAAAGCTCTTCCGAGAAATGCGGGGCAAACGGCGCGAGCATACGGATTAAATCCAAAATGCAGTTCTTGTAGAACGCCACGTTCTTGTCCGTTTCCGCGTCGTATTTTTGCAGCGCGTTTACGTATTCCATAATACGTGCAAGCGAGGTGTTGAACGAGAATGCCTCCACGTCCCGCGTAATCGACTTGATTGCGTGGTTTTTCACGTAGTCAAGCTCTTTCTCCGCCGTCTCGTATTTATCCGAGCCGTTCTTTTCCTCCCAAGCCTTTTGCACGAGCCGTTCCACTCTTTCGGTAAATCTTGCAATCGACTTGATGCCGTCGTCGCTCCAAGGACCGCCCTCCGTGTAGCTGAACCCGAACATCAAATACAGACGGAAAAGGTCGGAACCGTATTCGTCGATATAGACGTCGGGGGAGATGACGTTGCCGTGCGATTTGGACATACGGTTTCCGTCAGGTCCAAGTATAATCCCTTGATGCACAAGCCGCTTGAACGGCTCGTCGAAATGGAGATAGCCCATATCCCGCAACGCTTTGGTGATGAAACGCGCGTATAACAGGTGCATACAAGCGTGCTCCGAGCCGCCGACGTAGACGTCTACGGGCGCCATCTTATCGGCGATTTCCGTCGAGAAGGCTTGCTTGTCGTTGTGCGCGTCGGGATAACGCAAATAATACCACGTCGAACATACGAACGTATCGAGGGTGTCGGGGTCGCGCTGTGCTTTGCCGCCGCATTGAGGGCAAGTACAGTTCATAAAGCCCGCGTGCGAGGCGAGCGGGGATTTTCCCGTCGGACGGAATTCCACGTCGTAGGGGAGCTTTACGGGTAAATCCTTTTCGGGAACAGGTACGACGCCGCATTTCTCGCAATGAACCATAGGGATAGGCGCGCCCCAATAACGTTGACGGGATACCGACCAGTCGCGCAAGCGGTAGTTGACTTTTTTGCCGCCCTTGCCGATTTTGGTGAGATATGCGGCGATTGCGTCGCGCGCCTCTTCGCCCGAAAGTCCGTCGAATTCGCCGCTATTTACGAGAATACCGTCCTCGCAATAGGGAAGCAACGTTTCGTCGCCCGATTTTTGAATGACTTGGGTGATGGGCAAACCGTATTTCGTCGCGAATGCATAATCGCGCTCGTCGTGCGCCGCAACTGCCATAACCGCGCCCGTGCCGTAGGAATACAAAACGTAATCGGCGAGATAAATAGGCACTTTCTTTCCCGTCAAGGGATGCGTTGCATACGCGCCCGTGAATACGCCCGTCTTTTCCCGTGCGGTGGAAAGTCTGTCAATATCGTTGGCTTCGGCGGCGTAACGCACGTAGCCGTCGATTGCCTCCGCTTGTTCGGGGTGCGCCGCTTTGAGCTTGTCCACGAGCGGATGCTCGGGGGCGAGCACGATATAGTTCACGCCGAACACGGTGTCGGGGCGGGTGGTGAACACGGTGATTTCGTCGCCCGTTTCACAGTCGAAACGGATTTCACAGCCCGTCGAACGCCCAATCCAGTTCTTTTGCATAAGCTTTGTCTTTTCGGGCCAGTCGATTTTATCGAGGTCGGCAAGCAGTTCTTCGGCGTAGTCGGTGATTTTGAAGAACCATTGCGTCATATCCTTGCGCAAAACGGTCGAGCCGCAACGCTCGCAAACGCCGCCCTCTGCCTGTTCGTTGGCAAGCACCGTTTCGCAGGAGGGACACCAGTTGACGAGTGCCTCCTTGCGGTAGGCAAGCCCTTTTTTATAGAGTTGCAAAAAGAGCCATTGCGTCCATTTATAATAATCTTCTTCACACGTTTTAATTTCCGCCGTCCAGTCGAACATTGCGCCCATATTGCGGAGCTGGCGTTCCATTGTTTCAATATTCTTTTCCGTAGAATCTTTCGGATGAATACCCGTCTTGATTGCATAGTTCTCCGCAGGCAGACCGAACGCGTCGAAGCCCATAGGCTGGAACACTTCAAAGCCCTGCATTTTCTTAAACCGCGCATAGGTATCGGTAGGACCGTAGTTATACCAATGTCCTACGTGTAATTTCGCGCCGGAGGGATAGGAAAACATTTCCAAAACGTATAATTTTTTATCCATGTTCTTTTTATTGAACACGTTGAGTTTCGTTTTCTCCCATTTGGCTTGCCATTTACGTTCTACGGATTTCATATCCATCATAAAAAAGACCTCCCTTTTTTGCGCCCGTTCGGCGCACTTCGAGTATAATTTGAGTATAAATTTACGTACAGAATATATTATAATGTATTTTTCCAAGCAAGTCAAGCAATTCTGCCCGCATAAACACAAGCGTTTTTGAAAAAAGGAATAAATAATTTTTTCTTTGCGGCATACAATAATATCGTGGAACAAATAACGATAACCCAAAACGGCTTCGACGAAAAATACGCGCTATACTTATTTGAAAAAATGCGCGAGCGTTTTTCCTTTTTGCCTGCCGCCATTGATTTGGAAAGGCAAGGGGATTTTATTGAGATAGCGATTAAAACGGAACGGGCGTATTGCCCGTATATTCGCCGTTTCGTGGAAGAAAACGCCGCCGAAGTGCTCGCCGTCGGCTATAAATACGCCTATTTCGCGCGGCGGCTTAATCTGCCGCTGTTGTCCGAGACGGAAAAAAGCCTTCTCATCACCGCGCTCGTTGCGGCGGACTTTCAAGAGGATAAGGGCTATGCGCGCCGCCGGCTTTGCGGTTTTGACAGCTATTCCCTCGACGGCGTTTACCATTTCCGTCTCCGCGAGCTCGTGCGGCGTTGGGAGGGGATTTTGGAATACGTTCCAAGCGATATGTGCGCGGCGGGTTTGGAGAGTTTTTTAGAGTTCTTGACGGAGGACGGCGAAAGCAAGCTGTTTTTGAAAGACGGCAAGGTCTACGACGAGGAATACCGATTGCTTTGCAAAAGTAAGCTTACAGGAAAAGCGTCGGCGGTGGGAGAAATTTTGCTCGGCGGCGCGGGGCAGGTCTATTGCTTTGGCGAAACGGAAAAGGAAACGCTCGCGTTTTTGAAGAAGTACTATGGAGGCAAAGTCGTTTTTTGCTGATAATATTTTTTTAGAAATATCCATAAAAAGAGTTGACAAAAATTTCACAAAGCGTTAAAATAGAAAACAGTAAAGACAAGTAGCGCCGAATTTCGGATTTTCAGAGAATCTGCTCGTGGCTGAAAGGCAGATATTTCGAATCGGAAAAGCGAAACCGCTTTACGGCACGCGAAACTGATTTTTGAAAAGAGGCTCGATAGCAATCGGGCAATTAAGGTGGAACCGCGCGAAAAGAAAACACGGAAACGTATCGCGTCCTTAAATCCCAAACGAGGGGTTTAAGGCGTTTTTTTATTAAATACACGGAGGATTAACACAAATGAACGTAATTTTGAAAAACGGAGACGTTATGAGCTTGGAGGACAACGCAACGGCTTTTGCCGCCGCGCTTGCCATTTCGGAGGGGCTGGCAAGAAACGCCGTTTGTGCAAAGGTCAACGGCGCACTCGTCGATTTGTCCGAGCCGCTCAAGGACGGCGACACGCTTGAAATCGTAACGCTCAAAGATAAAGAGGGATTAAACGTATACCGCCACACCTGTGCGCACGTGCTTGCACAGGCGCTTAAAACGGTATACCCGACTTGCAAGCTTTCGATAGGCCCTGTCATTGACAACGGCTTTTACTACGACGTGGATTTCGTAACGCCGATTACGCAAGCGGATTTGGTGAAAGTGGAAAGCGAAATGCAAAAAATCATCAAGAGCAATTTGCCGATTGAACGGTTTACGTTGCCGAGAGAAGAGGCGATTGCGCTGATGAAAGGCTATAAAGAGGATTATAAGGTCGAGCTCATTGAAGAACTTCCCGAAGGGGAAACGATTTCCTTTTATAAACAAGGGAATTTCACTGACCTTTGCAGAGGTCCGCACCTGCCGTCAACGGGTAAGATTAAAGCGTTCCGCTTGACGAGTATCGCGGGCGCGTATTGGCGCGGCGACGAGCACAATAAAATGCTCACGAGAATTTACGGCACGGCGTTTGCGAAAAAGGACGAAATGGAAGCCTATTTCACCATGCTTGAAGAGGCGAAAAAGCGCGACCACACCAAGCTTGGTAAAGAGCTCAAACTCTTTGCTATCCTCAACGAGGGCAAGGGCTTGCCGTTCTTCCTGCCGCGCGGTATGGTGCTCAAAAACGCGTTGATTGATTATTGGCGGCAAATCCACACCCGCGACGGCTACGTGGAAGTCAACACGCCGATTATGCTGAATAAAACGCTTTGGGAAACGTCGGGGCATTGGTATCACTACCGCGACAATATGTACACGAC
>JAFTKT010000044.1 GCA_017453145.1 Clostridia bacterium | reverse complement strand
GGCGACGGTATGCCCGTTACGGTTATCGTTAATCGCGAGGGGGTTATCAAGACGATAAGCGAAGCGTCGATGAGCTTTGAGGAGTTGGAAAACGCGGTGTTGCCGCTGTTGGATTGAATAGAATAGAAAAAGCCGCGCTCGGCAAGGTGTTGCCGAGCGCGGCTTTTTTTTGTGTCATTAAGCGATTTTTTCAATCGTGAAAGAAAGCACGTCTAAATGCAAGGTCGGGTCAACCGTTTCGTCGTTATTGTCGCTAATCGTCGTTTGTAACATTTCGAGATACAACGTATACGTTTCGCCTGCTTTGAGCTCGATTTCGACGGCGTTTTCCAAGTTATCGTCCGCGCCCGTGATGCACTCGTTGTCTGCGTTCGTCGCGCCCAGCTTGTAGATGATTTTCGTGTTCGCGTCCGTCGCTATAATACGGTACGTGCCGTTTTCCGTTGCGGTGAACGAACAGACTTTTTGTTCGTTGCGGTTAATCACGTGATTTTCGCCAAGCGTTAAAACGGGGTTCGTCGTGCCTGTTACCGTGTTATCCGTTTGGAGCGTGAACGAGCCGCTGACGGTTGCCGTTTTGTCGAGCAGGGTGGCTTTGATAATCAAAATATCGCCTGCCGTTGCGTAGCCCGTTTCGCCGCTCGCTATTTGCGCGAGGTTGACGGCGCAAGAAAATTGCCAGAAATCTGCCGCTAAATTGTTGGTGTAATTGACTTTATACCAGCCTTGCGCCGTGATTTCATAGCACGTAAATTCGCCGTGCGAAAGGTCGAACGTTACTGTTTGGGCAGAGGAAAGCGTTTGCGTTTCCAGCGCCTCAGAAGAGATTGTGAGAACAACGCTTGCCGCCGCGCTTTTGCCTGCGCTCACCGCAAGCACCAGCTCCGCGCCTTTAACGACCGTCGCCGTTAGCGTTTTCGAGGTTTCGTCTGTTTCCGTCATAGCAAGCACGGTCGGGAAATTTACACCGCTTGTGAATGAGATTTCCGAAATGCCCGTACTATCCGCATACGAGAAAGTATACGTGCCGTTTTCAGGGGCGGTAAACGTGCAGTTTGCCGTTTTGTTTTTTGCGACGACAAAGCTGTTTTCGCCCGCTGTCAGCGTTGTGGAAGTGGTCGCTTTTTGCAAGGTCAACGTTGCGTTCTCCACAGCCGTGCCGTCGGTGGAGGCGGCGACGAGATAGACCGTGCCGCGCGCGTCGTATTTGACGAGTATGGGTTCGGATTGTGCGCCTAAATACGTCTTTCCGGCAATCGTCAAGGCAAGGTTTTCTTGTGTCCAGCTGACGTAGGTGTCTGTGCCGAGAGGAAGCACGTAGTACGCTCTTCCGCTTGCGGGTGCGTTCAAAGTAGCAGAGCCGTCGACGATTTCCGCCGTTGTCGCTTGTGTTTCGTCGCTAACGGTTACGGGAATGATTGCCGCGCTCGCGCCCGTTTGCGAAAGCTCGACTTTAATTTCCGCGCCTGCCTGTACCTCGATAGTGAGCGTGCCTGCCGCCGTCAACGGCGCGGGGGGTGTAAACGCTTTGTCGCTTGAAACGGCAAAGCCCGAAACTGCCGCGCTATCCGTTTGGAAAGCGTAAATGCCTGCGTGGGGAGCGGAGAAGCGGAAAAGAGCCGTTTCGCCGTTTGCTGCGACGGATACGTCGGTGTTCTCGCCGAGCGAGAGCAGGGGCGGTTGCCAAAGCGTGCAGGTGATAGAAACCGTCGCGCGGTCGCCGTCTGCCGTCGTTACTTCAATCACGGTGTTTTCGTCGATATTTTTAAGTTCCGCACTGCCTGCGCCCGTATACGTTTTGCCGTCGACGGTGATTTTGGCGAAAGCACTTTCCCATTCTAATACGTAATTGCCCGTGCTTGCCGCAATCGCGCAATAGACCGTTTCGCCCGCAGGGACGGTTACGTTCGTCGTTTCGCCGACGGTAAAACGCTTGGTTACCGTTTTATCCGCCGTTTGGCTCGACGAGCTCGTTTGCTCGCTTGACGAGGACGAGGAGGCGGAGGGGGTGGAGCTCGTAGAGGAGGACGCGCCGCCGCAAGCAACCGCAAACGCCGAAACGCCCATTGTAAACGTCGCGGCGAGCGCGACTGCCCATTTGGTTATTTTCATAAGGTTACCTCCAAAGTAAAGGGTTCGCCCGTGTTGGAAGTGAATACGATTACGTAGTTGCCGCTTTTTTCGACTTCGATTGAAAGCGTACCGTTTTCGCTCGTTTGCTCCAAGCACGTGGCTTGAATACTATCGGGGAACGAAAGGGAAAGCGTGCCGTTTTCCGTTGCCGCGAACGCATAACAAACGGAATACTGCATGCCCGTTGTCGTCAAAATTTCGACGGGTGTAGCTTGGCTCGTGCCCGTTGTGAGCGCGAGGGGATTGTCTTGCGTGCCCTGCGCTTTCGTAAGGGTGAGGGTGAGCGTGCCGCTTGCGGGCGTTGCGCTCGGAAATCCGACTAAAATTTCTTCCACCGCCGCTTTTTCTACCGTGATAGAAAAGGGTGCGTCGTGGCGTACGCCGTTGATTGCCGCGCTTGCGCCGACGGTGTTACAGGAAAGCGTGAACGTGCCGTTGTCCGCGATGGCACAATAGGTGTAGCCGTTCTCTTCAATTTCGATTTGCGTGTCGCCCGTCTGCAAGGGCAGAGGGTGGTTTTTCGAGCCCGTTTCTACCGCCGCATAATAATAGCAGGGGGCAAGCCAATATGCCGATTTTGCCACCGATTCGTCGATAGAGGGGACGGAGTTCTTTTGCACGTAGTATTGCAAAAACTCGAACAGCTCTCGGTTGACGGGATAAAGCCCGTCTTGATTGGTTACGTTTTCATAGCAAAGCTTGGTCGGGTCGCCCTCGACGGGGATACCGCCGTTGGCGTTGTCGACCACGCCGCCGTTGCTCATAATGAAATCGACGTAGTTATTCACGAGATAGTCGCCGTTTGCCGCCGTGCCCGTTTGAAGGGTTAAATTGTTGCCGTCGTATTGTATCGTTGCGAACGTTTTATCGAACATACGCTCGGGCACGGACGTGATAGCCACGTAGATAATTTCGCCTTTCTTTTCGGGTGTGCCTAAACGGTAGAAGCCCTTTTTATAGACGGGCTCGCCGCCGCCAATAGGGGTGAACGCAAGCTCGCAATCGGCGTCGTAGAAATAGTCGCTCGTATACGGCACGACGATTGCCGTTTTGCCCGTTTCGCCGTCTGCTGCTACGCCTACAATCTCCTTTGCCGTGATTTTCGTTTCAATCGTTTGCGGGTCGGGCAATGCCTCGTCGAACCATACGAAACGGACTTTCACCGTCGTTGCCGACGTGGATTTGAAACCGTAGGTGGCGCGCCATTGGGTGTTGAAATGCTTGGTCGAACAATTCACACGCGAATAGAAATTGTCGCCCTCCGTTGCGTCTGCCTTTTCGCCTACGTAGCGTCCGTTATCGTCCGTCGGGATATAGTGAGAATGCGCGTCGTAGCGCGTTACCGTTACGCCGTTTGCACCGTCGAGGGAATATAACGCGTATTGCCCCTCGCTACGCACGGCAAAGGAATAAAATACCTCGCGGTTTGCAGGCAATTCGATTTGATAATAGCCCTCTACGCATTCATAGCGGTTGTAATCGCTACCGTCGCCCGACAGGGGCGTTGCCCAGTCTTTGAAGTTGTCGGCGGGGTAGACGTATTTTTCCTCTTCCGCAGAGGAGGACGAGCTACTGCTTGGCGTGGAGCTTTGACTGCTGTTTTGCGGTGCGTTGCACGCGGCGAGCGCGCCGAACACGAACGCCGTCGAAAGAAACAGAGTGATTGCTTTGAAAAGTTTCATTTGTCCGTGCCTCCCGTTACGCTTTTTCTACCGTTTGGTAGTAGTAGCAGAGCATCTGCCACGAGTTTTTAATGCCGCCGAACCCGTCGTGGGCTTTGGTCAGTTTCAAAAGTATGTCCATGAGCGTTTCGTCGATTTCCACAAGCCCGTAAAGACTGCCGCCGTTTTCTGCCGTGCCGTTGAACAGCGCTTTGAGTAGATATTTTTGCATAATCGGCGTGTAATCCTTTTTGCCGCCCTGTCCGTCGTCTAAATAGAACAGACGTTTTTCAATTCCGTAGTGTTTTGCGTTCTCAATCAGGTTTTGCAGGGTGTCGGAGGGGAACAGATAGGTCGCGTGCGTTAAGTCAACGTAGAGCTTGCTACCCAAAACCTCGTTGCCGTTTTCGTCCTTTTCCACGACGTGATAATAGCCGTCTTCGCCGAGCTTGGCGGTCTTGGCGTTCGGGACGAACGTTTCGCTCGTTACCGTGTTATAGCTATACGGACCTGTCGCCGCGTTCGTCAAATGCGCGTAGCTTTCGCCGATATATTCGATTTCTAAATCAAACTTGCCGATTGCGTTCAAGAACATGGCAAAGAGCGCGTAGTAGGGTTCGTCCTTTTCCAAATACAGGTAAATTTCGAAATTGTCGGGATTGCCGAGCACGTCTAATAAGTTGTCGTCGTTATACGCAAGGAAAGTCGTTTTGTCTTTTGCAACTATCCAGCATTGCGGGTCTACGCTCGCCGAAATGCCTGCCGCACTCTTATCGAACAGGGAACGGAAACGGTAGACGCCCGATTTTTGCGGGGTGAATTTATGCTTGATACCAAGCGGTACAATCGAACGGAAACAGTCGATTTCCGTTACGCCTTCCGCAATTTCGATTGCGCCGTCGAACGTGATACCGCGCGTGGGGTCGGTAGGCTGCGGTTGCGTGCCGTAGTGGTCGAAATACACGCAAAGCTCTAACCATTCCTCTGCATAGTTGGAAAGATGATAGTCCTTGTTGCGCGTTTCGCCGTAGGTGTCTACCGACGTGATGAGCTCAAACAGTTCTTTGAGGTCTTTGGTTACGGGGACGTAGCCGTTGTCGGAGTTGGTCGCCGCCCATGCGTAGTCCTCGATATTCTGTTCTAAATTCATGCCCTCGACAACGAGATATTTATTATACGCAAGTTGCCATAAATCATAGATGTTCCAGCCCGTCGGGTTCATAACGTCCGTTAAAAGGAGAGGTCCGTTTGCCGCGCCGACGTGGTAATAGCCGTCCGTTTCATTGTATACGGGCGTGATATAGTTGTTGAACAGTTTTTTCTTGGCGTTTGCCGCAGGTTTGTCGCCCGTCGCCGCGTTTTTGCCCGTCGCCGCGAAACGGAATACGTCGATATTCTCCTCGCGGGCTGCCAGCGACGATTTTTGGAGAACGTGCAGGTTCTTGACCCAAACCTCGTCCTCGCCACCCGTCGCGCTCGAATCTTTCAAGTAGCAAAGGGAGATTTCATGCTTGCCTGCGTCTTGTTCTTCGAATACGTAGAGGACGTATTCCTTGAACGTATCGTCCGAAACGCCCGATATTTTTTGGACAATCGTGCCGTCTACGAACACGTAGAAATAGTCGGCGGAAACTTCCGTGCTGACCATAGCGTCAAGCGCGAGTGCGGAGTTCGCCGTCGCCGTGTAGTCGAAATGTAAAATGGAATAGGAATTGTGCACGTCGGCGTTGGCGGCGCGCAGGTATTTTTCACCGTTTTCAGGCGTTTCGATTGTCCAGCACCAAGAATATTCGTCCTCGTCCCAACGATAGCCTTGTTCCGAGATTAAATTGTTCGGGTCAAGCACTGCGTCGAGGTCGGAGAATGCGGGCGCGGAAACGTTGGGTTTGACACGTTCTTCTTCCTCCGTGCCGTCGTTGCCCTCGCCCGTGTAGTCGCCGTCTTGGATTACCGTTTGGACGTAGTTTTCGCCTGTGAATTTATCGAATAAGCCTAAAAAGTCGCTTTTCGCCGTCATAGAACCGACGTGCCAATAGGAAATTACGCCGTAGCGGTCAATGATAATCGATACGGGAATGCTCGTCGGGTTGAACAGGGCGGCGATTTCCGTTTCGCCTGCCATATCGAAAGACAAGCCCTGTTGCGCTTTGTAGTCCTTGACTGCCGATTGCGTATCCGTCGTGCTCACGGCAAGAACGGCAATATCGTCCTGTGTCTCGACGTAGGCGTTTTGCATGGCGGGGAACTCCGATTTGCAAGGTCCGCACCAAGTCGCCCAGAAATTAAGAAGAACCGCTTTCTTTTCTTCCAACACCTCCGAAAGCGTGAAATAACGGTTGTCGCTCGTGAGTACCGAAAAATCGTACATCACGTCGCCAAGACGATAACGCTTGGATGCGGGGGCGTTCTCTAAAAGAAGTTCGGGCAGGGCGAGCGCGGTATAGTCTGTCTGCTCCTGCTCCGTCGTTTTATAGGTTACGCCCTCTTTCAAGCTCCAACCTGCGGGAAGTTCGGAAAAACGTATTTCGTATTCGCCTGCCGCTATCACGTCTTCTTTCGTAAAATACGCGTCGCCTTTCGCGCTCGTCGTTTTCGCCGCGATTTTTTTCTCGCCGCTGTATAAGCTCACGCCTACGCCGCGTAAGCCGAAACCACCCTCCGATTGTACGCGTACGCTGTATACGTATTCGGTGGGTTTTTCGTCGGGAGTGGAGGTGGAGCTATCGTTCGCGCCGCAAGCAGAGAGAATGCCGAGTGCGAAACAGAGTATGCCCGTGAATGCGAGCATAAGGATTTTTTTGATGCCTTTCATAAATTTGTTCCTTGTTGGAGTTTTAGTCGGTTACAAGCACGATAGTGTATTCGCCGTAGGCTTTTAAGACGTAGGTTTCTTTGCAGGAATAGTTGCCGAGCGTATCCTCGTTGACCGTGTACGTGCCCTCGTCTGCCTCTAACACGACTTTGCCGTTTTCGTCCGTTGTTGCGGGGGTTAAGCAGTTGGATTTTTCGCCCGTCGTTTCGTCGTAGCTGCAAATGCCGACCAGAACGCCCGAAAGCGCGTTGCCGCTTTCGTCCTTGACAAGGAGAGTGTATGCCGCTCCTTTGCTGCCGCCACATGCCGCCGCGAGCATGACCAAAGTCGTGAGTACGCTCGCCGCTAAAAGGTAAATAAATGTTTTGAGTTTTTTCATAACCGTGCTCCTTATAGAGTTATTTTTTGCAACCTTAAAATACCTATACGCGCGCATAGGTGTCTATATTATAACATAACGCGAGGGGGAAAGGCAAGTGTTTTTGAAAAGAGGGCGTGGGATATTTTCGTTTTTTATGAAAAATCCGCGACGGCAAACGCCGTCGCGGGGGAGTTTTGTGATTGAGTACGTAGTTTCTTAAAGCAGGCTTGCCGCGTCTTTATCGCATACGATTGTAACGCAGGGGTGGAGCTGTAACACGGACGCGGGGAGCGCGGGCGTGATTTCGCCTTTGACCATGCCTTTGACTGCCTCTGCCTTGTTTTTGCCCGAAACGACCATGACAATCGATTTCGCTTGCATAATGTTCTTGATGCCCATAGACAGCGCGGTGCGGGGGACTTCGTCAATCGATTTGAAAAGACGGGAGTTGTCCTTAATCGTGTTTTCCGTGAGCTCAACAAGGTGCGTTACCGAATCGAACGGCGTGTTCGGTTCGTTGAAACCGATATGTCCGTTTGAGCCCAAGCCCAAAATTTGCACGTCTTGCTGGTTTTCGGCGAGCAGGGCGTTGTAACGGTCGCATTCCGCCTTTGCATCGGGTGCAACGCCGTTGGGGAGGTTGGTGTTCTTTTTGTCAACGTCGATATAATCGAACAGGTTGGTGCGCATGAAATAGGCGTAGCTTTGGTCGTGCTCCGCGTTTAAGCCGACGTATTCGTCCAAGTTGACGGTGAGTACCTGTTGATAGGACGTGCCGTTTTCCTTGTGGTCTTTAATCAGGTTTTGATACAAACCGATAGGGCTTGAACCGGTGGCAAAACCAAGCACCGCTTTGGGGTTCTTTTTCACGACGTCGATAATCAATTCCGCCGCTTTTTTGCTCATTTCTTCATAGTTTTCTGTGATGATTACTTTCATAACTTACCTCAAAAATGTTATTATATTTTATTATATATTCATTATAAACCTTTTTGCGCTCAAAAGCAAGCGTTTGAGAAAAAAACAATGAAAAAAATTTTCAGAAAAATACTTTCAATAATTTGACAAATTTTGTCGAATGTGATAAGATTATGATAAGTTGGAAAAAATTCAAGCGTTCCGACTGAAAAAATTATATTTTAAGGAGTTGTGTTATGTCTAAATTTAATGCTTTTCTTGACAGAAAGTTTAAGTTGGGCGAAAACGGTACGAACGTCAAAACCGAAATCATGGCTGGTTTGACGACCTTCCTTGCGATGGCGTATATTTTGACCGTTAACCCCAGCCAACTTTTCTATGCAGGCGCGGCGAATCCCATGTGGGCGTCGGTGTTTATTGCGACCGCTCTCGGTGCGGTAATCGGTACGCTTTTGATGGCGCTCTATGCGAATATGCCTTTGGCACAAGCGCCCGGTATGGGTATCAACGCCATGCTCGGCGGGTTGATTGGCGGTGGACTTGGGTTCTATTCCACACAGTATCAATTCACTTTTGGTAACGTGATGTTGCTCACGCTTATCAGCGGTGTGCTTTTCTTGATTTTGACGCTTTTGCCGTTTGGCAAGAATAAAGAAACGGGCGCGTTCGTTTCTTTGCGTGAAAAGATTTTTGATTCGATTCCTGCGGGTATTCGCACGGCGATTCCTGTCGGTATCGGTTTGTTTATCGCGTTTATCGGTATGCAAAACGCGGGGCTTATCATCACCAACGGTTACACCCAGACGGGCTTGATTGCGTTCAGTAACTGGGAGCTCCAAGTAGTACAATGGGCGTCTGGAGTTTCGACGACTCCCGCAACGGCTCTCGTTTGCTTGTTCGGGCTTATTGTGATTGCCGTGCTTTCGCATTTCAAGGTTAGCGGTGCGGTTATCTTCGGTATTATCGCGGCGACCATTTTGGGTATTCCTCTCGGCGTTACGAATTTTGCGTACATCACGGGTAGCGAAGCAGGCGTTACTTGGAAATTCTGGGAATCGTTTGCAAACTTCTTCTCGTTTGACCCCTCGAAAGGCTCGTTCTTGGTTGCGTTTACGGAAGGCTTTAACCTCCCCGCAGGCTCGATTATGACGTGCGTTATGCTTATTATTACCCTTTGCATGCTCGACATGTTCGATACAATGGGTACGGTGCTCGGTTGCGCGACGAAAGCAGGGCTTTTGGACGAAACGGGCAAGCCGCTTAATTATAACAAATGTATGATTGCAGACTCTGTTGCAACCTGCGCGGGCGCATTGTTCGGTACTTCGACCGTTACGACGTTCGTTGAATCGGGTACGGGTGTTGCGGCAGGCGGTAAAACGGGCTTGACGGCTTTGACCACGACGGCGTTGTTCTTCCTTTCGTTGTTCCTTCTTCCCGTGTTTGCGTGCATTCCTTCGGCGGCTACTGCGTCGGCTTTGATTTACGTGGGCGTTTTGATGATGAGCTCCGTTAAGAATATCGATTTCTCGGATATTCGCGTTGCTGTTCCTGCGTTCTTGACGATTATCCTTATGCCTTTGGCATATTCGATTACGGGCGGTATTGGTATGGGCTTTATTTCCTACGTCGTTATCTCCTTGTTCGTCTACGTGGTTGACATTATCAAATATGCGGTTACGAAAGGTAAGACGGCAGAGGGCGAAACGGTTGAGAAACCTATATTCCCCATTACCGTTGTTATGGCAATCGTTGCGGTGTTGTTCGTAGTGTACTTCTTCGTGCCTATGTCTTTCTAAACGAAAAACTTATGCAAGCCCGACGGGTTGTCCGTCGGGCTTGTTGCCTTTGACGGGCGTGGTTGTGGCTTTGGAAATTTTATAAAAGTTTTTTCCGTTTTTGCGGCAAAAAGCTTTGACAAGCGAATAAAAATGTGATATAGTAGTATAGCTTTTGAAAAAAGAGCGGGCTGTTGCAGAAGTACCCAAGAGGCTCAAGGGGCTCCCCTGCTAAGGGAGTAGTATGGGAAAACCGTAGCGAGGGTTCGAATCCCTCCTTCTGCGCCAAAACAAGGACAACCTTTTGGTTGTCCTTGTTTTGGCGTTAACGGCTCGCAATGATGGGAAAGAGGGGGTCGTGAAACGGGGCACGATATGCGAGCGTTGCTCGCGCGATATACTGCGTGCGATATGCCCTGTCGGGTGCGATATGTCGCCTATAGCGACGTTGCGTTGACGGGATTGCCACGCCTTTCTGCGAAGAATACGCAATGACAGGAAGGAGAGATTCTATCGCTACGCTCCAGAATGACAGGGGGGGGAGAGGCGGAGATTGCTGCTTTGGTATTTACAATAACTCGTAGTAAAAGAATAGAGAATAAATAATAAACGTTCAAATCGCAAAAAATAGTAGAAAAGGAGCGATTACTGTATGAATATTTGGCACGATTTGGACGAAAATCGCATTACGAGCGAGAAATTCGAGGCGTTTATTGAAATTCCGAAAGGCAGTAAAATGAAATATGAGCTCGATAAGGAAACAGGAATTTTGCGCTTGGATAGAGTCCTGTATACCTCGACCGTCTATCCCGCTAACTACGGATTTATTCCGCGTACTTTCGCGGGCGACGGCGACCCGCTCGACGTGCTCGTGCTTTGCGGAGAAAGTATTTATCCCGCGACCCTCGTTTGCGCGTATCCTATCGGCGTGATTAAAATGATAGACGGTGGGGCGCTCGACGAGAAAATTATTGCCGTGCCGTTCGGCGACCCGACGTATTGCGCGTTTCACGATATTCGTGAGTTGCCTGCGCATATCTTCGAGGAAATGATGCACTTTTTCGAGGTGTATAAATCCCTCGAACACAAGCGCACCACCGTCAAGGAAATTTGTCATCGGGGCGAGGCGATTGCCTCTATTGAAAAATGTATGTGCGCGTATGCGCTCAAATTTACAAAAGACGCCGAAAAATAGCGAAACTACGCGAAAAAAAGAAGAAAAAAATTTGGATTTTATCAACTTTATACGGCAAGAATATTGACATTTTCAAAAAAAAAAGTTATAATAAAAGAGTAGTAACATTACAAGGTGTTTTGGAGGGTAGGAATATGGCGAAAAAAACCAGAAAAACAGGCGTTTCGCAACGCTACGCTTATATGAAACAGCGTATTGCCAAAATGCAGGGAAAGGCAAAGGCGTTTGGGCTTTTGTATTTGCTTGCTACGATTGCAATCACTGCGCTTGCCTGTTTGCCGCTGCTTGTGATTGAGGACGGGGCGATAACGCTTACGCTCGGCGCGGCGAGTTTTTGGACGGTGTTCACGGAGCTTGGCGAGGGGATTGTCGGCAAAGAGCTCAACCTTGCCGTTGCCGTTATCTACGGCTTAATGCTTTTGGTTTTGGCTATCAATTTATTACGGAGTGTGAGTAAGCTCGGTTGGCTGTTCAAAAGAAGAGCGAGCCGTTTATACGGTTTTAACCGTAATATGTACGCGATGGACGATATGGGCAGAAGATTTTCCTCTTCGTTTGCGGCGATTGTTGCGGCGCATTTGACGATTGCTTTAATCGTCGAAACGGCGGCGGTGCAACCGCTTGCGTTTGCGGTGCTCGGCGTGGGCGTGTTCTTCCATTTTGCGTGCGGTATTCCTGCGGGGAACGTGAGTTTGTTCGAAACGGAAAACGGCGTGGTGGAGCAAAGACGCGAAGTGGGGAATTTTGCCCCGTTTGTGCGTAATTTGTTGCAGCTTGTTATCGTTGCGGCGGTGGCGTATTTCTTCGTGAGCGTTGCGGAGCTGCGTGCGGGGATTGAGTTCTTCCTTGCAGAGGGCGCGATGGAAACGCTTGCGGCTGATTTTACCGTGATTGTAAATCCTGCGTTGCATTTGCTTGTGTGGCTCGTTCTGGTCGGTATGATTTATTACGCGACGGGTACGATTGAGTTTGATATGGAAGGCGCAGAGGCGGCGGGTAGAAAACGTTTCCTGTTGCTTGCCATTGCCTTGTTGCTTGCAAGCGGCGGCGCGTTCGCTTACGGACAGTTCGTTGCAGGGACGGAAGTTGCGCAGAACGTCATGCTGATTGCGGCGGTGGCGTTTGCGGCGATTGTTGTGGAGCTTGTTTCCATTAACCGTCCGCGCGTGCAGGTCGAGGACACTGACGAGGTGGACGTGAGTGCGTATTTGACGGAAAACTATGACAAACCCGGCGTGTATATGACTTCTGAGCGTTGAAACGCGACGAGGGTAGCGCCTTTTCGAAATTATCAAGATAAGGAGTAAGAATTATGAAAAGAACGGCATCAAAAGCGACGCTCTTGAAAAAGCGCGTTAGAAAAATTCAAAACAGAGCAAAGTTCGTTGGCGTGTTGTATCTGCTTGGCACGATTGCGCTCGCGGCGCTCGCGGCGTGTATGCCTATGCTCACGGGCACGTGTATCGTAGCGGACGAAACGGTTATGCCCGTTATGACTTTCTATCAGCCCATACTCGATTTGTTTGCGGGCGGGACGGAGGCGTTTGCAAATCTTACGGCGGCGCAGGTTTTGGAACTTGCGGTGGTCGTGTTGTTTGCCGCAATGCTGATAACGGTGGTTATCAACGTGCTCCGCGCGATTGGACGGCTGGGTTGGCTGTTTAAGCGCAGAGCTAGCTATGCGAACGGGTTTAATCGCAATATGTACGCGATGGACGATATTGCGAAACGGTTTTCAAGCTCGTTCTGTTCCATTTTGGTCGTGCATTTGTTTATGTACCTGCTGTCGGGCGGCTTCCCCGCAGAGGGACAAGAGGCGACGCTTTTGGTTACACAATATGCGTACATAACGCTTGGCGTAGGGTTCGGCATACATTTCCTTTGCGGCTTGATTGGCGGCACGGTAACGTTGTTCTCAACGGGCGACAGAGTGGAGGAAGAGGTGCGCGAAAACGGCTTGTTCGTGTTCTTTGTCCGCAATATTATTCAGATTGCGGCGGTGGTGGCGATTGCGTATTTCCTGTTACAGGAAAGCGTGTTGCTCGCAAAACTCGAAGAACTGCTCGTTTTATTGCTCGAAGAAAAGAAAGCGTTCGGCGAGATTGATTTTATGAGTATGCTCGGTGCGGGCGTGGAGTTGTTTGCTTGGATTTTCTTCGTCGTGCTCACCAAGCACGCGGTGGCGGACACTGAATTTAACCGCGACGGCGTCGTGGGCGCAGGCATGCGTAATTTCGGTATCTTCTCTTTCCTTGCGGCACTCGCGATTGCGGCAAATCTCGTGTTGCCTATGCTCGGTATCGGGGTCGCGGCGGCGGTTACGGAGCTTAATCAAAACCTGCTGATTGCGGCGGCGGTGGCGTTCGTGGCGTTCTTGCTCGATTGTATTATCCGTCCCAGAGCGCGCGACGACGAGGGGTTCGACGATATTGATATGGACGCTTATTTCCAAAGCGGCGAACAGAGATATAATAATACGATTATTTAATCGACTGAATGGCTTGCCGCCGCGCGGGGAACGCGACGCGGGGCAAGTCTTGAACGAATGAAAAAGCAAAAAGAAAGGAGTATGCAATATGGAACATTTTGGAACGAAAAAGAATTCGGCGATTAGAAAGCGCGTGAAGAAAGCGCATTCAAAAGCGGGGTTTGCGGGGACGCTGTATTTGCTCGGTGCGCTCGCAATCGCCGTTTTGGCGTTCTTGTCGGGGTTTGAACACGAAACCTACGGTGCGGTCGGGATTACGAATTTCTATCTGCCCGTGCAAGACGCGCTTGCAGGCGCGCCCGTTTGGACGGACGTGATTGTGATGGGGTTATACCTCGTTTTGCTGTTAGTGGTAGTGGTGAATTTCTTTAAGTGTTTTTCCAAACTCGGTTGGCTCACGAGAAGAAGCTCGCGCTACGTCAACGGCTATAACCGTAATATGCGGGCTATGGAGAAAATGGGGAAATATTTCTCGTCCTCGTTTGCTGCATTCGTTAGTATTTACGCGCTCCTCTTGTTAAATCCTGCTATCGCGTTGCCGGTTATGGAAACGATGACGTTTATGATGATGCTTGCGGCGGTCGGCGTCGGCTTGTTCGTGCATTTCGTTGCGGGTTTGATTGCAGGTAAGGTTAGCTGGTTCGATACATACGGGAACGGTGGAAACGTCGAAGAAGTGAAACGCGAATGCGGCATTTTCGTGTATTTCTTCCGTAATCTCGTGCAAATCGCGGCGGTTGTGGGCGTGCTTTGGTTCTTCTACGAGGTGGATACCATTGGCGCGACGGTAGGCAGCTGGCTGGGCGGCGTGAACCCGTTGGAGGGGGATTTGCTGCAAAACGTTTTGCCTGTTGCGTTGGAGGCTGTGCTCGTGCTTTGCTTGCTTGTGCTCATTAAGCATGCAACGGCGGCAACGGAGTTTAACAGACAGGGGATTGAGGGGATAGGCATGAAAAATTATCGCGTGTTTGCGTTCTTGCTCGCACTTGTGGCGGGCGGCGTGATTGCGGTCAATATGTTCGTGCTCCAAATTGAGGAAGTTTCCATGCAATACGTCTATATCGCGGCGATTGCGTTCGTGGCGTTCTTGGTGGATTGTATTTTCAAAACGAGAGAGAAAAAGGAAGAAGAGGATTACGACCCGCTCGAAAACGGCGAGCAGGAAAACGGCGGCACATATCCCATGCTGCCTATGCAACCCATGATGCCGACGGCGCAACCTACGGCTATCTATCCGCAAGCGCCTACGCAACAGCCCGTTTACATACCCGTTTATTATCCGTATCCTTTGCAACAGCCGTATCCCGTGCCGTCTGCGCCCATGAAAGTGGAGGCGGTCGTGAAAGGCTTGCCTGCGTCTGCGTCGACACCTGCTGCGCCTACGGTCGTAGCGGCGAAAGCGCCTGAACATATCAAGCCCGAGCCTTCGCCTGCGGAAAAGGCGCGCCAAGATGCGCTTGAAAAGGAAAACGCAGAGCCTGTTGAGATTAAAACACTTAATCCGAACAAGGAATGGCAGGTGCGTTGCCCCCGTTGCGGAAAGCTTTTGAACGTGCGCGATACGTCGCCTTATCACCGTTGCCCGTCTTGCGATAAGGTGTTCCAACTCCGTAAATTTCAAGCTTACGTGAGAAAAGAGCAATAACGTATAACAGAGTAACGAATAACCGTTCGGGCGCGGCGAAAGTCAAAGGCTTTCGCCGCGCAAAACGAAAATAAGGAAAGAAAGATTATGGCAAAAGAAAATCAATTCGTAGAACAAATTGCAAATATTGACGAGAATTTTCCGCAATGGTATACCGACGTGGTGCTTAAAACCAAGCTCGTGGACTACGGCCCTGTCAAGGGTACAATGGTTATCCGTCCTTACGGCTATGCCATTTGGGAAAACATTCAAAAGGAAATGAACGACCGTTTCAAAAAACGCGGCGTTGAAAATGCGTATTTCCCTCTGCTGATTCCGATGAGCTATTTCACGAAAGAGGCGGAGCACGTGGAGGGGTTTGCGCCTGAAATCGCCGTTGTTACGGTGGCTGGGGGTGAGGAGCTTGCCGAGCCGCTCGCAATTCGTCCGACGTCGGAAACGATTATCGGTACAATGTGCTCGAAATGGGTGCAATCTTACCGTGATTTGCCTTTGAAGGTCAATCAATGGTGTAACGTTATGCGTTGGGAAAAGACTACCCGTCCGTTCCTGCGCACGAGCGAGTTCTTGTGGCAGGAAGGTCATACCGTCCATGAAACGGCGGCAGAGGCGGAGGAAGAAACGCTTGCTATGCTCGAATCCTACCGCGAGTTTGCTGAAAACTGCTTGGCAATTCCCGTGTTGACGGGCAGAAAAACGGAAAAAGAACGTTTTGCGGGCGCGGTGGCGACCTATACAATGGAAGCCATGATGCACGACGGGAAGAGCTTGCAGGCAGGTACTTCGCACTATTTAGGACAGAACTTTGCGACGGCGTTTGATATTCAGTATTTGGGGCGAGAGGGTGTGTTGCAAACGGCGCACACCACCTCTTGGGGCGTGTCCACCCGTTTAATCGGTGCGATTATTATGACGCACGGCGATGAGCGTGGGCTTGTGTTGCCGCCTGTCGTTGCGCCCGTACAATGCGTGATTGTGCCTATCGCCGCGAGAAAGGGCGGCGTGATTGAGGCTTGCGAGGCGCTCAAAGCGAATTTGGAGGGGGCAGGTATTCGTGTAACGCTTGACGCGACGGATAACAGTCCTGGTTGGAAGTTCAACGAATGGGAAATGAAAGGCGTGCCGTTGCGCATTGAACTCGGACCGCGCGACATTGAGGCAGGCAAGATGCTGTGCGCTCGCCGCGATACGTTGGAAAAGACGGAAGTGTCGCTTGACAACGCGGTGGAAAGCGTTAAGGAATTGCTTGCGACTATCCAAAAGAATATGCTCGAAAAGGCAAGAGTGCGCAGGGACGAGAGAATCGTTTATGCGGACGACATAAAAGGTATTCTTGACGGCGTGGAGGCAGGCAATTTCGTGAAAGCGGGTTGGTGCGGTTGCCGCGAATGTGAGGACAAAGTCAAGGAAGAAACGGCGGCGACGGCGCGTGTATACGCAGAGGGCGAAAGCGCGGAAAAATGCGCT
>JAFTKT010000043.1 GCA_017453145.1 Clostridia bacterium | reverse complement strand
GTCGGGGATATAAATTTCTCTGCCTTTTAAGTTCTTTTCCAAGAACAGGTCCATATCGTTTAAGCCTGCAAGTCCGATACACGCGCCGCTACTTGCCGCTTAGACAAGCGCGTTGCCCTCCGTATTCCCGATACGCGAATACGTGTCGTAGGCCCTGTCGCAATCGATTACGTCGTCGCGGAGGGCGCAAAGCATCAATACGGGACACTTTACGTAAGGGGCATACGATTGCGCCTCGACTGCCGCGATATAACGGTGCCTATCATCGCTTAAATTGTGCGCGACGCTGTTCCCGAATTTGGCAAGCGACGAGAACGAACGCCAACCCACCGCATTGACGGGTACGCCGCATTTTACGTCGGGAGAAAGCATGGTCTGCCATGCGAGCTCGCCGCCTTTGCGGATACCTACTACGCCGATATTGCCGATGTCCTCGCGGGATTTTAAGTATTCGAGCGAAAACAGGCTTACGTATTGCCATTCAAACCAAGTCGTTTGGTCGGCGGAAAGGTTTTCCATATCCGTCAAGCCTCTTGCGTTGACATAGTTGCCGTAATCGAGCGACGGGGGGTATACGGTACGGAAATCGCTGTCCGTGTCCGTCGGCATTTTGCCGGAATAGTCGGGCATCAAAACTGCGTAGCCCTTGTCTACGAAATACCCGAAAAGCTCTTTGTCGAGCGGTTTGCCCGCGTCGGGCAATAACAGGATGGCAGGCTTTTTCCCCGCGCCGATTGGTTTGGCAAAGCGCGCGTAAATGCGGACGCTACCGTCCGTTGATTTATGGCCCGAAAACGCAACGCTGCTATACCGCACGCCGCCGCGTTCTTCAATCTCCCACTCGCTCGCCGCAAGCGGAGTCGTCGTATTGAATTTTTTCCATAAAGAAATTGCGCTGACTATCATAGTTGTTCCTGTTTCGTTTGGTTTAAGGGAGTGCCCACGTTTGTGGGTGCGATATGCGAGCGTTCGCTCGCGCGATATAACTAACGTTGCGATATACCCTGTCGGGTGCGATATGTCGCTGTTGGCGACGCTATGTTGGGGGGGATTGCCACGCTCGTTACACGAGCTCGCAATGACAGGGAAGATTTTGCCCCGTGAAACGGGTGCGGGATTAGAAGGTTTCGAGCTTGACGGTTGAGCCGTGCGTTTCCGTCGCGCCGTTTACTAAAATTTTATGTTCGATTCTGTGTTTCAATTCCTCAACGTGGGAAATTAGCCCCACGCAAAAGCTCCTGCTTAACTTGCCGAGCACGTCCATTACCGTGTCCACAAGCCTTTCGTCCAACGTGCCGAACCCCTCGTCTAAAAAGAAAAATTCTATCGGGCGCAGGGATTTTAAGCAGATTGCCGCCGAAAGCGAGAGGGCAAGCGACAACGAGACTAAAAACGTTTCGCCGCCCGACAGCGTTTTCACGCCGCGCAGGTTGCCGCCGTCTAAATTGTCGCCCACTTTGAATTCCTTTTCATACCGCAAGAAATATCTGCCGCCCGTGAGCGATAACAGCGTTTTGCTCGCGTTCACGCAAATTTCCTGTAAATATTCGGAGGCGATAAATTCCAAAAACTTATTGTTCCGAACAAGCGAACGCAGTTCGTCGCAAAGGTTTTTACAGCGTTCCTTTTCCGCGAGCTCCTTTTCCTGTTCCTTGTATTTTTCGCGAAGCTGTTGCAAACGCTGGCGTTCCTTTTCCAACGCGCCCAAGTCTTTGTTTTTTTCGTCTAACGCTAAACGCGCGGCTTGTTTTTTTTCTTCCGCCGCTTGGAGCGCGGTTTCGTCGAAATCCGCAAACTTGGCTTTGTCCGTTTTGGAAAGCTCGCCCTTTACCGCCGCAAGCTCTTCGAAAAAGGCGTTGCAGTCTGCTTGTGCGGCTTGTGCGTCTTGCGCCTCGCCGAACAGAGAAATCAGCTCGTTTGCCGCCGCCGTGCTTTCAAAACCCGTTTCTTTTAACGTGCTTGCAAGCGTAAGTTTGCATTTTTCCGTCGTTTGTTTTCGCAAGCTCGCAAGCCCTGCGCATTTTTCTTGCTCGGCATAGCACGACGATAATTCGTCCTTTGCTTTGTCCGCTTTCGTTTTGGCGGTTTCTCTGTCCGTTTTCAGCTGTTCCATTTGCTCTGAAAGCGTTTCAAGACTGCCCATATCCTTGACGCGCGCAATTTTTTCTTGCGCCGCATTGTAATCTTCGCGCAAGCGTCTGCCGCGCTCTGTCAACGTCTTTTTCGCGCTTTCGTTTTCCTCGTAGGCAAGGCGGCGTTTTTCCACTTTCGCATACTCGTCTCGCAACGCTTTGCGCTGTTCTTCTATCTCTTTGAATGCGCGCTGTACCGTCGTGATGTCAAACGCGGTTTCGCCCGCCTCTTGCGCCGAAGCGTATTTTTGGAGTAACGGTTGTATGTCCGCCGCTATTTGCGGATGTTTTTCCGCAAGTTTGGATAAATCGGCGCGGATTTCACCGTAGACGTCGGGGAGGAGTACGCCTTTATAATTGCGTTTGAGGTAATCTAAAAGCGTGCCGTCTTCGCCGAGTGCATCGATTTTTGCCTCGATTTCTTGTTTTTTAGCCGCAAAATCCTCGAACGGGCATTTGTTTTTCAGGGCGTTATATTCCTCGATACAATCGTTCAACGCTTGCTTTGCCTGTTGTTCTTCCGCTATATCCGTTTGGGCGTCGGT
>JAFTKT010000042.1 GCA_017453145.1 Clostridia bacterium | reverse complement strand
GGCGGTTGCACTGAAATCAGCGTTTGCCGATTGCGGTATCGAGTGGCGGGAAGAGTATGCCGCCACGTTCAAGACGATTAACGACGGGCTTTGGGAAAGCTTGGAACGCAAAGAGCTTACGCGCGCAGAGCTCATAGAATGCCGTTTTCCGTTATATTTACAAACGTTGGGGATTACCAGCGTAGACGGCGGAGAGTTTAACAAACATTATCTGCATTCGCTTGCGACCAAGCCCCTGTTTGTCGAGGGCGCGCAAGCGTTTTTGACGGAACTTAAAAAACGCGGCAGAGTGTATATTGTAACCAACGGTACGGAGCGCATACAACGCTCCCGTTTTGAAATTTGCAAGTTATGGGAATATATTGACGACGCGTTTATATCCGACTGTATCGGTTTTGATAAGCCTGCCAAAGAATATACGGACTACGTGCTTTCGCATATCGAAAATTTTGACAAAGCGAAAGCCGTTTGGATAGGCGACAGTCTGTCTGCGGACGTGCGCGCGGCAAACGACGCGGGGATTGACAGTATATGGTATAACCCCACGCAAAAGCCGTTGAACGGCAAGGCGCAACCACAATATATTGCGGTCAGCTTTGCACAAATATTGCAGATTTTGTGGAAAATATAGAAAAAGGACGTAATTTTTTCCGTCAAACGTTTGTAAAAATCGAAAAAAAATGTTATAATAGGGTAAAAATGGAAGAAAAAACGACAATGAGGGCAAAATGGCAAAAGAAGTAAAGAACGAATACAGCGCAAAAGATTTAGAGGTGCTCGAAGGCTTGGACGCGGTGCGTATGCGTCCCGGTATGTATATCGGCTCGACGGGCGTAAAGGGTTTGCACCACATTTTATGGGAGATTGTGGATAACGCCATCGACGAGGCGGCGAACGGCTATGCAAGCAAAGTCAAAGTAACTTTGCACGAGGACGGGAGCGCGTCGGTCGAGGATAACGGGCGCGGTATCCCCGTAGACATTAACCCGAAAGAAAAGGTTTCGGGGGTACAGCTCGTTTTTACGAAATTGCACGCAGGTGGCAAGTTTGGACAAGGCAACTACGAGTATTCAGGCGGTTTACACGGCGTTGGCGCGTCGGTTACCAACGCGCTTTCCGAGTGGTTGACGGTTGAAGTCTACCGCAACAAGCGCGTGTATAAAATCAGCTTTCATTCCAAATACAATCAAAGAAAGAAAAAGGTGGAATCGGGAATTCCCGACGGACCTTTGGAGGATACGGGCGTAAAGACAAACCGTCAAGGTTCGTTTATCCGTTTCAAACCCGACCCGCTCGTGTTCACGGAAACGACGGATTTTGATTTGGAAACGGTCGAGGAAAGATTAAATCAGCTTGCATTTTTGAATCGCGGCGTGGAAATTACCTTGATAGACGAGCGTATTTCTATGGCGGAGGTACGGCGTAGCCGCGCGGCGTTCGGTGAAGGCGAAACGGACGAAGAAACGGACGAGGCGGTTGAAGAAACGATTGAAACGACGAGCGCGGCAGAAACGGCAGAGGAAACGTTTGAGCAGGAAAGTTTGTTTAGTGCAAGCGAGCCGCAACAGTCGCTTTTCGATACGGTGGACGAGCTTGCTTTGGAGAGTGAGCCGTATCGCGTAACGTTCAAGTTTGACGGCGGTATTTCCGATTACGTGAAGAGCATTAACGACGGCGATAAAAAGCTTTACGCAACGCCCATTTACTATTCGACGGTTAAAAACGATATTCAGGTAGAGTTTGCCATTCAACATTACAGCGGCTACCGCGAAAAGATGTTCTCGTTCGTCAATAACATTCCCACGCCCGAAGGCGGTTATCATGAAATGGGTTTCCATTCGGGATTGACGAGGGTGCTCAACGAATACGCCCGTAGCAACGGGATAATCAAAGACAAAGTCCCGAATTTTCAAGGCGACGATTTCTGCGAGGGGTTGACCGTCGTATTGTCCGTCAAGCTTAAAGTGGTGCAGTTCGAAGGACAGACGAAAACCAAGCTCGGTAACACGGAGGCGCGTCCTGCCGTTGAAGCGGCGGTTATCGAGGGCTTTAACGAGTTCAAAAATATTCGCGGATATAAAAAGACGATGGAGGAGATTATCAAGAAAGCGCAGGGCGCGGCAAAGACGAGAATTGCGGCGAAAGAAGCGAAAGATAATATCCGTAAAACAAAGAAAATCGACGGCTTGACGCTCATAGGCAAGCTTGCGGGCTGTTCGGGGAAAAAGGCGGAACTCAACGAAATGTTTATCGTAGAGGGCGACTCGGCAGGCGGCACGGCAAAACAAGCGCGCGTGCGGCAAACGCAATCGATTTTGCCCTTGCGCGGCAAACCTTTGAACGTCGAGAAAAAACGTTTGGCACAAATTTTGGAAAACGAAGAAATCCGCACAATGATTAGTGCTATCGGCGCGGGAATCGACCCCGATTTCAATTTGGAAAAAGCCAACTATCATAAAGTCATAATTCTTTCGGATGCCGACCAAGACGGTATGCACATACGCTGTATCTTGCTCACGTTCTTCTTCCGTTATATGCGTCCGCTCGTCAACGCGGGTTACGTATATATCGGTATGCCGCCGCTTTACAAGGTGTATAAAGGCGATAAAGTCGAATATGCCTACGACGACAAAGAACTCAACGAAAAAATCGAAAAAATCGGCAAGGGGTATCAACTCCAACGCTATAAAGGTCTTGGTGAAATGAGCGCGGAGC